>JAKAGN010000023.1 GCA_021815525.1 Deltaproteobacteria bacterium | reverse complement strand
CACCAAGCGCAGGGCAAGGCCCGTCGCGGCCAGCGCAAGCAGGAGGAGAAGCCCCACCGCAACCTTGTAAACGCGGGGAAAGCTGCCGCGGCCGGTTTCGTCGAGATACTCGCTCATCTCCAGGAACGAGATCATGAGGATGGGCCACACCAGCGGAAGCCAGGGCGGAAGTCCCAGGGGGCCGGGATGGGTGTAGACCCACATCCCCACGCGCACGCAGGCCCATTCCCCGAAGGTTCCGAGAATTATACCCCAGAAGGCCACGGCCGTTTTCATGCGGCTGGGCCGCCAGGCGAGGCTTGAGGCCAGGACCAGCGCGAGCGCCGCCAGTAGGACCGCGTTCCGGTGAAACAGGAAGCGGATAAGGACGAGGGCGGCCACGTCCGGCATAAAAGGGATCACGAGCCGGGCCAGGAAGCCTTTCGGGGAAAGGGCGATGCCGCACATGCCGTGGGTCTCCTTCATCCGGCGGTCCGAAGATGTCGCTGTTTAGTCATGTAATTTCAATCTATTATATCTCAAGCGTTCAAAAAATGAACGCTTCGGCGGCAAGCGGCGCCAAGCGAGGCCGGAGCGTTCATTTTTTGAACGTTCAAATTTTGAACGCTTTTAATACCTACAAATTATTCAATTTAACTGTATAAAAAATTTTAGGCCCTTGAAAGGATTGGATTTGGCCTGTTTTGCCCGGGTATCGGGGCGCCGGGCGGACGATTGCGAAGCCTATAGCCCGCTCCGCGTGTGCTGCGCGCAAGCGGAGCCATAACGGGGGGCCGGGGGCGGTTCGCGCCCCGGACCCCCGCAATCCTTTGCCCCACGCCTTTCAATCGCAGGCCACGCGGAAGCCTATGTCCGAGGATCGGGCCGCGGGGGAGAAGGCGGCGCGGGAGGCGGAGCGGGAGGACTCCGGCGTGTTGGCGAAGGAGCCTCCGCGGATCACGCGGAAGACGCCGCTGTCCGGGCCTTCGGGGTTCTTGTCCGGGCTTTTGGCGTAGTAGGCTGTGGCGTACCAGTCGGCGCACCATTCCCACACGTTGCCGGCCGTGTCGCAAAGGCCGTAGGGGTTGGCGGCGAAGCTTCCCGCCGGCGCGGTGCGGACGAATCCGTCGTCGAAGGGGAGAACCGCGCCCGGGAGGTGGTAGGCGTTCCGGAAGCTTGCGTCGGGGCCGTTCATGAAGCCCTTGCCGCGCGCGGGGTCGTCGCCGAAGAACCAGGCGGCGGAAGCGCCGGCCCGGGCAGCGCACTCCCACTGGGCCTCGGTGGGCAGGTGAAAGCCGCGGCCGGTCTTGGCCGAGAGCCACTTGCAGAAGGCCGCGGCGTCGTCCCAGGAGACCTCGGTTACCGGGTGGTCCGGGCCCTGGCGGAAGCCGGGGTCGGAAAAGGCGCGCGGGTACTGGTCCTCCACAGGAAGGCCGTCGCGGCCTATGGTGAAGGCGCGGCCCCGGCCCGGCCTGTAGCCGCTCTCCTCCACGAAGCGGGTGAACTGGGCGAGGGTCACCTCGGTGCGGCCGATCCAGAAGCCGGAGAGCCTCACCTGGTGGGCGGGCCGCTCGTCGTCCTGGGAGCCGAACTCCCTTGCGGGCGCGCCCATCAGGAAGGTTTCGGCCGGCACCTTCACGAGGACCAGGGCAAGCCCGCCTCCCAAGTCCACGGCTTGGGTTTCCACGGGGCGGGACGCCGCGATTTTAGCGGCTTCCTCCCTGCGCCCGGAGCGGGGAAAAAAGATCATGAGGGCTGCCGCGGCCGCCGCGAGGCAAAGGAGCACGACGGCGCGCCGCTTGTGCAGGATGCGCGTCATTGCGCCCACGGCGAGAACTCTACGTCAGGGTTATCGAAAACGGTGGAAAGGCGCTTTCGGGCGTCGTCCCGTATGGCTTCGCGCGTGGCTGGGTCCATGCCCTTCTCCTCCATGAAGCGCTCCAGGAGCGGGCCGCCGGGCATCCAAAGCTCCATGGTTTCGCGCTCCGTCACAAAGGCCTTGAGCCTTACCCCGTGGCTCGCCAGGATGGCCCAGACCTCGTCCCGTTTGCGGAAGTCGCAGTAGACCATCATGACGCATTCGTCCATGCCGAGATTCTTGGATGGGGCGCGGTCGTACTTGATGCAGGGGATGCGGCGGGCCTCAACGTATGGATCGAGGCGCGCGGCCAGGACGTCCAGGCGGGGCTTGTCGCCCAGCACCAGCCACTTGCCCCAGTACTTCAGGACCTGGGCGTTGGTCATGGGCTTTCCGTCGAAGACGGTGTAAGGCTCGCCGTCGTAGATTGCGGGATGCCAGACGAAGATGAAGTGGCTTTCGGGCTCGTCCACGATCAAGGGGCTAGCCTCCGGCCGCCAGCGGAATGATGCCGATGGTGTCGCCCTCCGAGACCGGGGTTTCGAGGCCGCGATCCTTCATGACGTTGTCGCCGTTCACGAATATGAGGAGCGTGGCGATCCCGCCGCCGGGCTCGTTCAGGCGGCCGTCGAAGGAGGGATGGCTGCGGGCGAGGTCGGCGAGGCACTCGCCCACGGTGGAGCCTGTGGCGGTGGCCTCGTCAGCGCCCCCGAACCAGTTCCTGAGGGAGCCTGGAATGTAAACGGCGACGGGCATGGAGAGGGTCCTTACGGGCAAGGGGAAGAGACGGAAGGGAAGGGGGGGAAGCCCAAAGCTATCGGGCTTCCCAGCCCCAAGCCCTTGGAAGCGAAGCTCATCCCTCCGATTTTTCCGCCTTTTTCTCCACAAGCTCCCCCAGGTATTGGGGCAGCTCCACGCCGGCCATGGCGGCCACGTCGTGGAGGGGCGGCAGGCTCTTGACGAGCCCGGAAAGGAAGTTGGCGGTGGCGGTCTTGTCGCCGGAGGCGGCCGAGTCCCACACCGTGATCTTGTCGATCTTGACGCTCTTGATGGCCTCAACCTGGGCCGCCACGATGTCCACGACCTTTTCGGTCATGAGGAGGGTGGCCGCGGCCTTGGCGTCGCCGTTGGCGCTGGCGATCAGGGCCTGGTAGCCGGCGGCCTTGGCGTCCAGGACCTGCCTTATGCCCTTGGCCTCGGCGGTGTACCTCAATAGGATGGCGTCGGCCTCGCCCTGGGCCTCCTTGCGGGCCTTCTCGGCCGCGGCATCGGCGGCTATCTCTATCTTGCGCTTTTCCACCTCCTGGGCCGCAACCACCTCGGCCGCCAGGCGCGTTTCCTCCACGCTGTACTGGGCCTTCTGGATGGCGGCCATGGCCTCGCGCTTGGCCACCTCGCTTTTCTGGAGGGCCTCGGCCTGCTTCACGGAAAGCTCGGCGTTGGACTGGGCGATCAGGGCCTTGGCCGCGTTCTCGCCGGTGACGGCCTCGGCCTCCTGCTGGGAGATGTAGATGCGCTTGTCGCTCTCGGCCTTCTTGATGCCCTTTTCGGAGGCGGCCTCGTTTTCGGCCACCTTGATCTCCATGACCCGCAGCGCGTCGGCCTCGCCCACCTTGGCGCGCGTTTCCTGGGCCTGGACGAAGGCGCGGCGGTCGGCCTCGGCCTGCTTCTTGCCCTTCTCGGCGGCGGCCACGTTTTCGGCCACCCGGATTTCCTGCTCCCGCACGGCCTCGCTCTGGCCTATGGCGCCCGTTTTTTCCTGGATGGCCACGTCCACCCGGGCCTGGTTCACGGCCTCGGCTGCGGCCTTTTTCCCGATGCTTTCGATGTAGTCGCTCTCATCGGTGATGTCGGTGATGTTGACGTTGATGAGGTAGAGGCCGATCTTGTTCAACTCCGGGGACACGTTGGTGCGGATGGCTTCTAAAAAGCGCTCGCGGTCCTGGTTGATCTCCTCGATGGAAAGGGAGGCCACCGTGAGCCTAAGCTGTCCGAAGATTATCTCCCGGGCCATTTCCTCGATGTCGGACTGCTTCAGGTTCAAGAGGCGCTCGGCTGCGTTGGCCATGACGCCGGGGTCGATGGATATGCCCACCGTGAAGGTGGAGGGCACGTTGACCCGTATGTTCTGGCGGGAAAGGGCCTTGGAGAGCGGGATGCTCATGGTCATGGGCGTAAGGCTCATGTAGGAGAAGTCCTGGATCAGGGGCCACACCAGGCAGCCGCCGCCGTGGAGACACCTGGCCGACTGGCCTTTTCCCACCTTGCCGTACACCACGAGGATCTTGTCGGAGGGGCAGCGGCGGTAGCGGGAGGCCAGGAAAAGGGCCGTCACCACGAAAAGAACCACCAAAGCCACGATGGGAAGCAACCAAAGCTCCGCGCCGTACTGCGCCAGATCGAAATTCATGAGCAATCCTTTCCTTGGCCTGTATTTTTTCCGGTCAAATATCTATCGTTCGGCCGGCTCCACCACGAGGACGCTCCCCGTAACGCGCACGACACGCACCGGCGTTCCGGTCTTCAGGGCCTCCGCCGAATCCGACCCGGCGTCGTACTCCCGGGTGCGGCCCGAGACGGCCACCGTAACGCGTCCTAATCCGCCCGGCGGAATGGTGAGGTAGACCTCGCCGGGGCACCCCACCGTGTCGGCCGTCTCGATGTTTCCCGAGGACTGGAGCCCCGCGAAGGCCGAGAAGAGCCGGCCCATGAGCCAGATGGCCGCGAAGCCCGCCCCCAGGGCCGCCATGATGGAAAGCGAAAGGCCCAGGGGCGACCGGGCGGCAAGGCCAACGAGGCCGAACATGAGGAAGAAGGCCGCCAGCCCGTGAAGGGAGAGCGCCGAAAAGCCGGAGTTGCCGGAGTTGTCACCGTGGTCGCCGAAGTGCCCGGCCAGATCGCCGTGGTGGTCCATCCCGGCCAGCATGAGCACGACCCTGAGGACAAGCAGCGCGCCCCCTATGACCGAACAGACGAGATAGACGGTGTTCATGGCGTGCTCCGGGGCCGGCGGGGCCGTTTCGTATACCTGTAAAACAGACTGAAAATAAAGCCTGGATAAAAACGATGAAATGCAAGGAACGCAAAAAGCCAATGAGGGCGCGTACTATTCTGTCCGTGACCGAAATCGGCTTTGAAGCGTGACGCGATAGTATCGCGTTTTAAGACGGGCGCGAAGGAAGCCTCAAGGACGGACCTTGGCGGAAAAGGCCTTGAGCCTTGCGTCCAGGTCGGCCCGCCGGGCCTCGTAGTCCTTCATCCTGGCTTCGAGGGCCGCCTCGCGCTCCCGGAACTGCCGGCCCATGCGGGGGTTTCTTTTCCGGAGCGCGAGCTTGTCCACCTCGGCCTTTTCGGCCAGGAGCATTCCATACTCGGTCTTCAAGGCGTCGTCCTCGGCCGTGAGCTTGGCCTTTTCCGCATCGTAGGCCTTGCGGGCCTTCTCCACCCGCTCCCGCTCGGCTGCGGCCTTCTGCCGCAGGAGGACCTGCCTGTAGCGCTCGTCGACGGCCTTGCGCTCCCTGTCCCGCTTCTCCTTAGCCCGGGCGTCCTTTTCCGAGGCCTCTTTCTTCTCCTCATCCTGGGTCAGGGGCGTTACCCCCGCCGGAGCAGCCGGGGCCACGGGCGCCTTCTGAACCCGCACGGTGCTCCACCGGTCCCTGGGGATGAGGCCCGGGTCGTCGGTGAAGCGCTCGACGCCCGAGGCGTCCAGGTAGCGGTAGATGTCGTTGCCAGCCCTGGCGGGCGGAACGGCGAGCCAGGAGGAAAGAGCCGTCAGAAGGGCGAAAAGGGCGAAGACCGGAAATGAATTACCGGTCTTGCAAGTATGCGTGGGGTTCATGGCCGTCATTTCTGCCTGGGACGGCTCGCTTCCAACGCCGCCCGGTCCTTTTCGTAGTCCTGGCGCTTCTTCTCGTAGGCGGCGATGCGTTCGTTCACGTCCTGTATTCTCTGGTTCAGGGAGCGGGTGGCCTGGGGCCTCTTGGCGGAACGCTTTTCCTCCTCAAGCTGCTGGGCCTCGGCCTGGAGAGCCTTGTACTCGGCGTCAAGGGCCTCCCGGCGCTTGTCCAGGGCGGCCAGGGCCTCCAGGTAGGCCTGGGTGTCGCGGGACACGTCCGGGGTCTTGCCCGCATCGGCCCCGGCCGTTCCGGAGGTGTCGGCCTTGGCCGCGGAGTCCTTCTTTCCGGGCTTCTTCTTGGCCTCGGCGGCCTTTTTCTTCTCGTCGGCCTGCTTCTGCTTCTGCTCGGGGGTGAGGGAGTCGGACGCATCCTTGTAGCGGCTCACCTGGCCCCGCTGGCTTGGGGGGACCTCGCTCAAGTTGTCCGTGTAACGGACCACGCCCTTGGAATCGGTGTACCTGTAATATTCGGCAAGGGCCGGCTGGGAGCACAAAAGCCCCACGGCCGCCGCCATGACCACCATCGTAATGCCCTTCATGACACCATCCTCGACTTGGGTTCTCGCGGGCCGGCCGACGCCTTGTCCCGGATTGTCGCGCCGGACCCGCCAAAAAATATCCTACCCGAGTTTAATGCGGGATGCAAGCCGTCGCCATGCCCGCCAGCCCGTGGATCAGCCGGCGGGTTTGATCCATATCGACGGCATGTTACGCGTTGCGGCCGTAGTCGTCCTCCATCCGGACGATGTCGTCCTCCCCCAGGTACGATCCGGTCTGGATCTCGATGATTTCGAGGGGGATGCTTCCCGGGTTTTCCAGGCGATGCACGGTTCCCAAGGGGATGTAGACGGATTCGTCCTCGCGGAGTATGAAGGACTCGCCGCCCCTTGTGACGATGCCGGTACCCCGCACGCCCACCCAGTGCTCGGCGCGGTGGAAGTGCTTCTGGAGGGAGAGGCGCGCGCCGGGCTTGACCGTGATGCGCTTGACCTGGAATCTTTGGTCCTCCACCATGCTTTCATAGGAGCCCCAGGGCCGGTAGACCTTCCGGTGGGCCGCCGCCTCGCGCCGGTTTCCGGCCTTCAGGGTGGAAACCACGAACTTCACGTCCTCCCCCCGGTCCCGGGGCGCGATGAGCACCGCGTCGGCGGTTTCCGCCACCACGAGATCCCGGACCCCCACGGCGGCCACCATGCGCTCCTCGGCGTAGATGAGGGAGCCGGCCGCGTCGTGGAGCACCACGTCGCCGCTGGTCACGTTGGCGTTTTCGTCCTTCGCGCCGATACGCCAGAGGGCTTCCCAGCTTCCCAGGTCGCTCCAGCCCATCTCCACCGTAACCACGGCGCCCGAGGCCGCTTTTTCCATCACGGCGTAATCGATGGAGATGGAGGGCGAGCGGGCGAAGACCGCGGGGTCCAGACGGAAGAAGTCCAGGTCCGCCGAGCCCTGCTCGATGGACTCGGCGCAGGTCTGGATGATCTCGGGAGCGGCGCGGGAGATTTCGGCGAGAACGGCCCCGGCCTTGAAAACGAACATGCCGGCGTTCCAGAAGTACTCGCCGGAGGCGAGAAAATCGAGGGCCAGATCGCGCGGAGGCTTTTCCACGAAGGCGTCGAGGGCGAAGCAGCCTTCCGGGAAGCCCGGAAGTTTTTCCCCCTTGCGAAGGTAGCCGTAGCCGGTTTCCGGGCGGTCGGGCACGATCCCGAAGGTTACGAGCCGTCCGGATTCGGCCAGGGCGACGGCCCGCGAAAGGGCCTCGTGGAAGGCCGGAACGTCCGCGACGTGGTGGTCGGCGGGAAGGACGAGGAGTATGGCGTCGTCGCCGGCGCCGCGCATCTTGGCCCACAGCGCCCCCACGCACACCGCCGGAGCGGTGTTGCGGCCCTCGGGCTCCAGGAGGATGGCCGCGGGCTTTTTGCCGATGACCCTGAACTGCTCCGCCACGAAGAATCGGTGGCTCTCGTTGGCCACCACGATGGGCGGCTCCATGCCGGGATACCCGGCCAGGCGCTCCACGGTGGCCTGCAGCATGGTGCCCTCGCCGAACAGGGAAAGGACCTGCTTGGGGCACAGGTCGCGGGAAAGCGGCCACAGGCGAGTCCCCGAGCCGCCCGCAAGGATTATGGGTACGATGGACACGCGTCTCCCCCGTCGATGCGAAAAGATTGGAAAAAAACGAAGCCGGGATCCTCCGGCGGGGCGACATTCCGCCGCAAGCCCCGGGGATCACGGGCTCTTCCTACACCATCACACCCTAAAACGCCATGAAAACCTTGCCGGTAAGAAAAGCGCCACAATCATTTGTGGTGTTGACTCAAGCGTTCAATTTTTTTTAGAATCTAAACGGACGCTCTTGATTCGGAGGGACCGGGCAAGGTTCGACCCATGGGGGGCCGGGGCGCGGTTTACGGTTCCATCCAAGAAACGCTGGACGCCGCCGGAAGCCTTCCGGGGGCAAGCCAATGGGGAGGAAAACGAACAATGAAAATTAAAGTAACTGCGGTGGGGCTTCTTCTGCTGGCCGCCGTTGCGCTCGCCGCGGCGACGCCCGGCGCGGCCGCGGAAAGCCGTCAGAACGCCATCGTGTGGAAGTTCGCCACACAGGCGCCCAAGGGCATGGGCTACGCCAACGCGTTTCGGGACATCTTCCTCCCCGCCATGGACGAGGCCACCGAGAAGACCGTGTTCTGGAAGCCCTACTGGGGCGGCATCATGGGCAACGACGACGACTACGTGCGCAAGATGGCCGTGGGGCAGCTCCAGGGCGGGGGCTTGACCCTCGTGGGCACCAACATGATAAGCCCCGAGTTTTCGGTGCTGGCCCTGCCGTTTCTTTTCAACGACTACGACGAGGTGGACTACGTACGCAGCAAGCTGTTCGACCGCTTCGACGCATACTTCATGAAGAAGGACTTCAAGCTTCTCATGTGGATAGACCAGGATTTCGACCTCATTTACTCCACCAAGTGGCGCTTCGACACCCTGGAGGACTTCAGGAAGGCCAAGCTCCTCACCTGGTCCGGCCCCATAGAGGAGGCCTGGATGAAGGCGCTGGGCGCGAGCCCCATCGTCCTGGGCATCGTGGAGTCCCCCGCCGCCATACGCGCGGGGCTGGCGGACTCCAACATCACGACGGGCATATGGCAGGTGGGCACCCAGGTCTTCACCACCTCCCGCTACGTCAACATGACCCACTGGCGCTACACGCCGGCGGCCCTCGTGGTGTCGGGAAAGGCCTGGAACCAGCTGGCCAAGAAGTACCAGGACCGCATAGCGGACATCCGGCCGCGCACCACCGACCGCTTCAACGCGGCGTCCCGCAAGGAGGCCAGGAACTACCTGGACAGCATGATCAAGTACGGCGTGACCCCGGTGACGCCGCCCGTCGAGGTGCGGCAGGAGTTCCGGCGGCGCTGCATGTCTGTGTGGCCGCAGTTCACGGGAAAGCTTTTTCCCAAATCCCTCCTCGATGAAATCGTGAAGGAGCTCGATTGGTTCCGCCACGGCGGAAAGGAGAGGCTCAAGAGGGAGCGCGAGGCCGCCGAAACCAGGGCCCGCCGCGCCGCCGCCGAGCCGGTGGTTCCGCCGCCTCCGCCTCAGGCCGCGCCGCCCGCCAAGAAGGAGGAGCCGAAGGCCGCCGAGGCCAGGCCCGAGAAAAAGGCCGAGACCAGGGCCCCGGAAGCGGCGGCCCCGAAGCCCGAGAAGAAGGCCGAGGCCGCGCCCGTGGCGCTGACCCCGGAGATCGTGAAGAACGTGCAGGCGCGGCTCAAGGCCATGAGGCTCTACAAGAAGCGCGTGGACGGGCTCATGGGCCCGGGCACCCGGGGCGCCATCCGGGCCTACCAGGCCAAAAGGAAGCTCCCCGTCACCGGCGAGATCGACGAGGCCCTCCTGAAGGCCCTGGGGATCAAGTAGTTCTTGGAAGTCCGCCCTCCCTCATCGAAGCCCCCCGGCTTCGATGAGGGAGGCTTGTCGAAGAAGTTAAGGGAGCGGGGCGGGGGAGGGGAGCAGCGGGTTCTCCTTTCCCGCCCCGTTTTCTTTTGGAGCCCCTTCCTTTCTTCCTTCCTCTTTCCTTCCCGCCCGCCTATTTTTCCTTGACAGGGCCTTCCAACAATCTATAAAGTATAAAGTACGACTTTACACTTTATATTCCGGTCCGCTTCCGGCTCTTCCGATTCCCTCCCTTTTCCTGCGGACCCGATCCCTTTCCAAACAACCGAACCCTCCTCCCAACCCTTTCCCCCGGGCCGCGGCTCCGCGTTCCTCACCCGGCCCGCGCCCGGTCCCTTGCCAGGGAGCGCTCATGGAATCCGATTCCAAGGAAATGCTGAAAATCGGCGAGCTGGCCAAGGAGAGCGGCTTTCCCGTCTCCACCATCCGCCACTACATAAACGAGGGGCTCCTGGGCTCCCCGCGCCGGAAGAACCGCAACATGGCCTACTACGGCCGCGAGTCCATCCTGCGGATTTCCCTCATAAAAAAGCTCCAGGACGAGCTTTTCCTCCCATTGGGGCTCATAAAGAAAATCCTGAAGCCCTCCGGGAGCCTTTCCGTGAACGAGATGGATCTGGTCATAGAGATCCGCCGCCGCCTGGAGCAGGACTCCGACCTTTTGCCTAAGACCTCCGGCATTCCCGAGAGCCAGATACTGGAGCACCTGGAGCTTACCGCCGAGGAGATCGCGGTGATGGAGGAGCTGCGCGTGGTGCATCCGCAAAAGGTGGGGAACAAGAAGTTCTACAACGAGGTTGATTACCGCATCATAAAGGCCTTCTCCGACTGCCGGGCGGCCGGGCTCACGGCGGAGCTGGGGTTCACGGCCCACGATCTCATCATCTACATCCAGGCCATAAAGGACCTCGTTGCGCTGGAAAGCCGCATCTTCATAGCGCGGATGCAGAAAAACCCCTCGGTGGAGCTGGTCACCTCGCTTATTTTAAAGGGCCTGCCGGCGGTGGACAGCGTCATAAGCTCGCTTCACAGCAAGTTCATGATGGAGATATTAAAGGACATGGTGAAAGGAGCGGAAGAGCCGTAAGCGTTTCTGAATTCACATAGCGATGCGGGCGGGAAAACCGCGCCGCGGAGAGCGGAAATTCCCCGGAAGGAGGCCTTCATGATTCCACACTACGACGTGGTTGTGGTGGGCGGCGGACCCAACGGCATGGGCATCGCCTGCTACCTGGCCAAGTGCGGGCTTTCGGTCTGCGTGTGCGAAGACCGGCTGGAGCTGGGCGGCGGGGTGGAGAACGCCGAGCCGCTGCCGGGCTTTAGGATCGACCCGCACGCCACCTACTTCTACGGCGCGGCCGGGCCGCCGGTTACGCAGCTGGAGCTTGCCAAGTTCGGGTTCCGCCTCAATTACTACCGTGACTTGATGGGCGCGGTGAACTCCAGGGGCGAGGCCGTAAGCCTCTCCCTTTACGACGCGGAGCGATCGGCCAAATACCTGGAACGCTACTCCAAGCGGGACGCCGATGCATGGCGACTCTACGCCGGAATGCCCCGGGACAGCATGGTCAGGCTGCTGCGCTCGATCTACTGGACGCCTCCCCCGCCCGTGGGCATGGAAATCCCCCGGGAGGACCTGCCGTGGGTCAAGGTGCTCAGGGAGAACCTGCCGCTTTTCGACATGTCGTGGCTGGACCTCTCCCTCTTCGAGATACTGGACCTCCTCGTCGAAAACGAGACCCTGAAGGCCGGCATGGGCATGAGCGCCTGGTACAACGGCCCGCACCCGGACTGGGCCGGGACGGGCATCTTCGGCCTTACCTGCAACCTTCTGCACGGCATATCCTCCGGCTCCCCGGCGGGCGGAATGCACACCCTGGCCCACGCCCTGGCGCGGGCCTGTATGCACCACGGCGTGCGCTTCCTGACCAACTGCAAGGTGGAAGAAATTATCGTGGAGGAGGGCGCGGCGACGGGGGTGCGGCTTTCCGACGACGCGCCTGTGGGGTTCCGCACCATCAGGGCCGACCGCGCCGTGATCTCGGGGGTTCATGTCAAGAGCACCTTCCAGAAGCTGGTGGCGGCGCGGCATCTTCCCCTCGATTTCCTGGAGCGGGTGCGCGGCATAAGCCTGAAGGGCTCGAGCCTCTTCACCCTCGCCCTCATCACCACGGAAGGGCCCAAGTGGACCGGCGACGCGGCCGAGATCTACGGCGAAACCTACCCCACCTGCATCTTCATGCCCTGCGACTCCGTTGAAATGGTGCGGAATCAGACCCGGGACGTGGATTCGCTGAACACCCACCCGGTCCGGCCCGAAAGCATGATGGTGCCCGTGTGCCAGCACGACCGCTGCGACCCCACCCGCTGCCCGCCGGGCTACCACGTGCTCTCGCCCATCTACCTCCAGGTGCCGCCGCCCGAGGACCACGCGGGGGGCCCGAGAGCCGTGAACGAGGCCAAGGAGGAGATAATAGAGGCCATCCTGCGCGCCATCCGAACCGTGGCCCCGAACCTCACAGACGACAAGATAGTGGCAAAATTCGTCAACACGCCCCACGACTCCTCCCTCCGCAACCTTGGCTTCGTGGGCGGCGGCTGGTACGGCTCCCGCCAGGCCGACGACGAGTGGTACGACAAAAGGCCGCTTCCCGAGCTTTCCCGCTACCGCACCCCCATCGAGCGCCTGTACCTCTGTAACCAGACCTCCTACCCCGGGGGGCTGGCGCTCTTCGCCGTGCCGTATAACCTGATGCACATCTTAATCCCCGACTTAAAGCTTGCCCCCGGCGAATGGTGGCAGCCCTCGCCCGACTTCATCCCGGAGGAGGTGTGACATGCGATCCTTCAACATTTCGATGGAAAACCCCCTGGTCCCTCCGCCGGAGCCCGAGGTTACGGTGGACGTGGTGGTCATAGGCGGCGGCCCCAACGGGTTGATCGCCGCGGCGTACCTCGCCCGCGCGGGCCTAAAAGTGGTGCTCCTGGAGCGGCGGCAGGAGATGGGCGGCGGGCTCGCCACCGAGGAGATTCTCTACCCCGGCGTCTACGCCAACACCCACGCGGTCTACCACATGATGGTGGACTACATGCCCGCCATCCGCGACTTCGATCTTTCGCGGCACGCCTTAACCTTCATAAAGCCCAATCTCCAGACCGCCATTCACTTTTCGGACGGCGGCTCCATGATCCTGTGCCAGAACCTCCAGGACACGGCTGACCAGATCGCCAAGTACTCGGGCCCGGACGCCAAGACCTTCACCCACAAGATCAGGCTCTACCGGCGCTTCGTGGACGAAATTCTCGCGCCCGCCACCTACTACCCGCCGGCGCCGCCCGTGGAGTTCGCCGTCAACCTGGGACGAACCGAGCTTGGGCGGGAGCTTATGGAAATCTCCGAGCTTTCGCCCAGGGAGGTGATCGAGAAAACCTTCGGCAACGAGAAGGTCCGGGCCCTCATGCTCTACGTCTCCTGCATGTGGGGCCTGGACCCCGACGTGACGGGCCTGGGGTTCATGGTTCCGCTTCTTATCTGGCGGAACATGAACAAGTGCCTGTGCGTGGGCGGCTCCCACAAGTTCGCGTCGGCTTTGGGCAAGGAAATCCTGGGCTCCGGCGGGCGCATCTTCGAGATCTCGGAGGTGACCAATATCCTCACCGAAAACGGCCGGGCGCGTGGCGTCGAAACCTACGACGGCCGGCGCTTCCTGGCCAAAGCCGTGCTCTCCTCGCTGCCGCCCCAGAAGACGTTCCTGGATCTCGTGGGGAAAGACAGCTGCCCCCGGGAGTTGGCCAAGGCCGCGGAGGGCTGGAAGTGGGACAAGTGGAGCCTCTTCACCCTGCACCTGGCCCTCAAAGAGCCGCCCCGCTACAGGGCCGCGGACCGGAACGCGGGGGCGGCCTTCATGAGCCTTCTGGGGCTTGAGAGCCAAAACGACGTGATGGCGGTGGTTGACGCGGCCCTGGAGAAGCGCCTTCCAATAGCCGCGGGCCACGCCACCACGGAGTCGGCCCACGACAAGACCCTATCCCGGGTGCACGGCCTTTCCACGGCCTTCTTCCAGGTTATGGCGCCCTACGACATCGAGGGGGGCTGGGAGAAACGAAAAGGCGAGGCCGAGCGGGCGCTCCTCGATGGCTGGCGCAGGTACGCGGACAATCTCACTGACGAAAACATCGTGATGAAGACCTCCGAGTCGCCCCTGGACATCGAGCGCCGCAACCCGGCCATGGTGAATGGCTCCATCAAGCACGGCGATTACAGCTCGCTCCAGATGGGCTTTTTCCGGCCCAACGATCTTTGCTCGCAGTCCGGGACGCCCATCGAGGGCCTGTATCTGTGCGGGGCCTCCATGTACCCCGGGGGGCTTATCCTGGGGGGCCCGGGCTACATCGCCGCCAACGCCGTGGCCCAGGACCTGGGCGTCAAGCCCTGGTGGACCACGCCCGAGGCCATCAAGAGCTACGTTAGGACATACCTGTAAAGTAAGACATTCGCGGGGGGAGGGAGA
>JAKAGN010000410.1 GCA_021815525.1 Deltaproteobacteria bacterium | reverse complement strand
CCCCTCCCTTTCCCAAAATGCCCGGGGGCGCAAACCGCCCCCGGACCCCCGATATTGGCGGTGCGCGTTGCGCAGCAACGCGCACCGCGGGTTTTCCAGGGCTTCGCATCTTTCCGCCCGAAGCCTGGAAGGTTGGGAAAATAGGACTCCGTATGGATCGGTCAAAGCCGGGAAGGGCCGAAAACGCGCCGGGCGCGAGACGGCAAGGGGAGAAAGGGAAGAACCTTTTCCACATCGAAGGTCATCCCTTCCTCCCCCCGCCGCTTTTCAGCCCGAATCAAGGTGATGAAGGCTTTTAGCCTAAAATCGCCTTGAGGTCGGCATCAGGGGTGGTGATGGGCATGATGTTGAAGTTCTTCACTAAAAAATCCAGGACGTTGGGGGTGATGAAGGCCGGAAGCGAGGGCCCCAGGCGGATGTCCCTGATCCCCAGGTGGAGGAGGGTCAGGAGAATGGCCACGGCCTTCTGCTCGTACCAGGAGAGGATCATGGAGAGCGGCAGGTCGTTCACACCGCAGCCGAAGGCGTTGGCCAGGGCCACCGCGATCTGGATGGCGCTGTAGGCGTCGTTGCACTGGCCCACGTCCAGAAGGCGCGGGATGCCGCCGATGTCCCCCAACTCCTTGTCGAAAAAGCGGAACTTGCCGCAGGCAAGGGTCAGCACCACGCAGTCCTTGGGCACCTTTTCCACGAACTCGGTGTAGTAGTTGCGGCCGGGCTTGGCCCCGTCGCAGCCCGCCACCAGGAAGAAGTGCCTTAAGGCCTTGGATTTCACCGCCTCGATCACGGTCCCGGCCACGCCCATCACGGAATTCCTTGCAAAGCCCACCGTCACGGTCTTGCCGGGCTCGTCGGCGTCGAAGCCCGGAAGCGCCAGGGCGCGGGCGATCACTGCCGTAAAGTCGCGGTTTGCGATGTGGGGCACGCCGGGCCAGCCCACCTGCCCCGAGGTGAAGATGTTTTCCTTGTAGATTTCCTGGGGCTTCTGGATGCAGTTGGTGGTCATGAGGATGGCGCCCGGGAAGGCCGCGAACTCCTTGGCCTGGTTCTGCCAGGCGGTTCCGTAGTGGCCGAAAAAGTGCGGGTGCTTTTTAAGCTCCGGGTAGCCGTGGGTGGGCAGCATCTCGCCGTGGGTGTAGACGGAAATGCCCTTGCCGGCCGTTTGCTTCAGAAGCTCGGAAAGATCCAAAAGGTCGTGGCCCGAGACCAGGATGGCCTTGCCCTTCCTGTGCCCCAGGGGCACCTTGGTGGGCACCGGATGCCCGAAGGTCTCGGTGTTGCCCTTGTCCAGAAGCTCCATTGCCTTCAAGTTCATCTCGCCCGTCTTCATGGAAAGCCCCACCCAGGCCATGAGGTCCAGGCTCTTGTCGAGGGGGGCGATGAGCGCCTCCTGGATGAAGGCGTAGATGGCGTTGTCCCGCTGCCCGAGGATTCCGGCGTGGTCCGCGTAGGCGGCCACACCCCGAAGGCCGAAGAGCACGATGTGCTGGACCGAGAGGATGTCCGGGTTGACGGTGGCGTCGCTCTTTAGACCCACCGCCCTGCCCTGCTCCACGAGGCCCGCCACGTCCGCGGCGGGGGTGAACTCGGCGGGGCCGGAAAGCGCAAGGCCCGGCACCCTGGCCGCGAGGCTCTTCCTTAGGGCCACGGCCTTTTTTATGGCCGCCTCGATGCGGGCGGGGTCGAAGTTGACGTTGGTGAGGGTAGTGAAGAGGGCCTCGCAGGTGAAGATGTTCACCGCGTCGTCCTCGATTCCGGCCTTCCTGGCCGCCACGGCGGCCTGGGCGAGGCCGCGAACCGCGTGGGTAAGGAGGTCCTGGAGGGCCGCCACCTCGTCGTTTTTCCCGCACACGCCGATCTTGGTGCAACCCTCGCCCTTTGCCGTCTGCTCGCACTGGTAACAAAACATGGTGTTTCTCCTCCTTGGTTGATGGGGTTATGATGCCGTTTGTTGCTGTAATTACAGGTACTTGGCTCTTGCCAGATTCTTTCCGGTTTCCGTCCTGAAGAGCTTTTCGATCTTTTGGGCCAGCCAGTCGCGGCCCTTGTCGCCGAACTCGTCGCCTAAGTTCACCAGCCAGTCGGCGTCCCAGAGTATGCGGAACTCAAGGGTATCGATGTCGCGGGCCGAGTGATGGTTGGCGATGATCCTCTCCACGTGGTCCACCGTGTCGGGGTCCAGCGAAAGCCCTTCCATGATGGGCCGCGCGATGGGCGGACCCTCCATCTCCTGGAAGCGGCCCGCGTTCGAGCCGTGCTTTCTTTCGGCCTCCTGGATGCCGATGTCGTGGAGCACCGCCGCAGCCACCACCACCTTGGGGTCGCCGCCCTCCTTTTTAAGGATGTCCTGGGCGTTAGAAAGAACCGTAAGGGCATGGGTGATGCGCTTCTGGTCGCTTCCGAAGACCTTCTTCATTTCGGCGATCAGCCGGTCCACCAGGGATTCCTGGGCGGAGTCCGCAAGGCCGAACTTCTCCTTGGGGTCGTAGCCAAGGCACTCCTTGGCGTGCTCGCACCACATGGCGCAGCCCAAGTTCAGCTTGGGGTTCGCTATCAACTGCCCGCAGCTGCGGCAGCGGCGGCGGGCGTCGTCCTTGAAGAACTCCACCTCGCTTCCGCACTGGCTGCAGGCCACTTCGTAGACGTCTCCGGCGCGCCAGAACATGGTGTCCTGCCCGGGGCATTTGGTCTGTGACATGGTTTCCTCCTCCTTCCTCTATTGCGGCCGTCGAAAAACGCGATCTATCGTTTTTTCCCGGCCTTGTGCGGTTCGGAAGTATTTCCCACGCGAATCCGGTAGGCGGCGAAGCGCTCGTCCGGCCGCGCGTTTTCGATAAATTCCGAAAGCATTTCAGATAATTTTTCCACCAGCTCCTCCGGGGAGGCGAACACTCCCGAAGGCTCCGCCAGGTGGGGATGGCGGCCCAGCTTCCCGCCCACGCAAAGCCGCACCGCGCGCTCCCCGAGGCTCACCGCGCCCGCCGAGCAGGCCTTGGAGCAGGCAAGGCAGCCCAGGCAGGCGGAGGCATTCCAGATAACCGGGCCTTCAGCGTTATCGAGGCAAAGCGCCCCGTCCGGGCAGGCCGAGACGCAGGCGCCGCAGCCCGTGCAGGGATCGGGGTCGAACAGGGGCCGTATCGTGCCCGTCAGGCCGAAGTCGGCGATCTGGGGCCGGGAGCAGCCGTTGGGGCAGCCGGAAATGGACACCTTGATCTTGTTGTGCATGTAGATGGTATCGCCGGGAAGACGCAGGCGCAGGCGCTCCGAGATCCCCGATTTTTCGATCCAGCTTGCAATGGCCTCCTTCCACAAATCCGTGTCTATGAGGGGGTTCTTGCAGCCCGCCGCCTTGTTGTGGCAGGAGGATACC
>JAKAGN010000022.1 GCA_021815525.1 Deltaproteobacteria bacterium | reverse complement strand
ATCTTCGCTTCCCTCGAAGGCATCTTCCACCAGGGCATGGGCGTGGCGGTTTACCGTGCCATCGGCGTTTACGTGGTGCTGGCCCTCTTGAGCGGCCTTTTCATCTACGTGGCTCAGGTGGAGCTCATACGGCTCGGCCAGAACGTGACGCTGGAGGTTCGCGGCCGCCTGTTCAGCCACCTCATCAATCTTCCCCAGTCGTTTTTCGAGAAGGCCAAAAGCGGGGACCTGACCAACCGGATTTCGAACGATACTGCAGAGATTCAGGCCATCCTGGAGGCCTTCCTGGTGGTTTTCGTGCAGAGCCTTCCAACCATCGCGGGGATTCTCGTGGTGGCCTTCGTCCTGGACTGGATTTACGCGCTTACCTTCGTGGTGGTCATTCCCGTCATCTACGCCGCGACCCGCTACTACGCGCGCCTCACCCAGAAGGCCTCGCGGCTCCAGCGCCGCACCGAGGGCGCGCTGGCCTCGGCCGCCCAGGAGGCCATTTACTACCACAAGGCCGTGGCGGCCCTGTCCCTGGAAGGGGAAGTGACTGCGGACCTTGTATCGAGCGGCAAGCTTTCGGCGCTTCGGGGCATCGAGACCGGGCGCTGGCGGGGCCGGCTCACGGTTTCCGTGGAGCTTCTGGTGAGCCTGACCACGGCCTTCGTGCTCTTGGTGGGGGTGATGCGCATCTACCACGGCTGCCTGACCGTGGGCCAGCTCACGGTTTTCTTGGCCTACCTCGAAAGCCTTTTCAAGCCGGTCCGCCAGCTTTCCAAGTTCGTGGGACAGGTGGGCAAATCCCTTGCCAGCAACGAGCGCATCGAGGAGATCATGAAGATCCGCCCAGCGGAGATGGGGGCGACCGACAGGCCCGGCGCAATCGACGCGCCGCCCCTTTCGGGGGGGATACGCTTCGAGGGCGTGCGCTTCGGCTAC
Source organism: Deltaproteobacteria bacterium (assembly GCA_021815525.1). Taxonomy (GTDB): domain Bacteria; phylum Desulfobacterota; class Desulfobacteria; order Desulfobacterales; family Desulfatibacillaceae; genus JACRLG01. Next base: position 13,300 of record JAKAGN010000022.1, on the reverse strand, counting down.
GCCGGGGGCCGCGAGGTGCTGAGGGGCTTTTGCCTGGACGTCAAGGCCGGCGAGACCGTGGCGGTGGTGGGCGAATCGGGAAGCGGAAAATCCACCCTGGTGAACCTGGTGCTGCGCCTACACGACCCCGTGGAGGGAGCGGTGCTCCTGGACGGAGCCGATGCCAGACGTTACCGGCTGGACTCAATGCGGCAGCAGATGGCCACCGTCCTGCAGGACTCATACATATTCGACACCACGGTGAGGGAAAACATTCAGATAGCGGCGACCAGCCCGGATGACTCCGGCTACGAGGCCGCGGCCCGCGCCGCGGGAGCCCACGATTTCATCATGGAGCTTCCCGAGGGCTACGAGACTCGGCTGGGGGAGGGGGGCTCGGGGCTTTCGGGCGGGCAGCGGCGGAGGCTCGCCATCGCCCGGGCCTTCATGCGCAACGCCCCGATATTGCTCCTGGACGAGCCCACCACGGGCCTGGACGCGGCCACGGAGCGCGAGGTGAGCGAGTCGCTCCGCGCTCTGGCGCGGGGACGGACCACCATAATCGTCTCACACCAGCTCTCCACCATCGCAGACGCGGACCGCATAGTGGTGCTCTCCGAGGGCAGGGTGGCGGAAAGCGGCCGCCACGGGGAGCTTCTGGCGGCAAACGGCCTTTATGCGGAGCTTTGGCGGCGGCAGACCGAAAAGAGTCCTGCGGGTTGAAGGGAAAAATGGAAGCTTGAATCAGGTTCGATTTTCATCTTGCGGTCCAGGACATTAGGATGCCGCATGTTGAAATCGCAAGCGAAAGCGGAACCACTACCGCGGCGAATTTCAGCAATGTTATCTGCGCCTTCCAAAAGGAAGCGCCGTCATGGCCTTCGGCCTCTTTTTCGAATGTGCGCCGCGCGGGCGGAATGCACCAGAAGATGAAGTTTGCGATAATGAATCCCAGGGGGATGATGCCGAACAGTGGCGCCGTCACCGATAAAATCGGACCGAGACCATCCGAATTTTTCAGGCTCTGACCCGGAAAAAGAGTGAGATGTATCTTGTTTACCATTAAAATGCTGAGTACTACGCCGGATATAATGGTAAGCAAAAAAGCCGGGATCAGCAGGAGATTCCAGGGTTTTTTTCTCCGCTTCGCCCGTTGCCGCGCCCTGTCGAAATAACCGCTGATGGAATCCGATATGGCATTGACCAAGGCTTCAATATTCATCGCCGCTCGCTTTTTCCCTTCATGATGGCTACCCCCAAATCCAGCATGCGGCCATAAGGCTCCTCGCGGTCGGGCCTGAGCTTAAGGGTTATGGCCTCCGCGTCGCAGACCGATGCGCAGAGGCCGCAGCCCAGGCATCTGTCGCGGTCGGCCGTAGCCGTGTCATCGAGCGTGATGGCCGAAACCGGGCAGCGCTCCACGCAGTTGCCGCAGGCGATGCATTTTTCCGGGTCTATGACCGCTTCATAGAGGGCGTTCAAGTAAAGATGCCTGTCCTGCCCCTTTTTGACGATTCCCTTCATGGAGGCGCAGCAGCAGGGGCAGCAGTTGCAGATGTTCGAGAGGTGCTTCGTGTTGGCCGCGGCGTGCACGAGGCCGCTTTTGTCGGCCTCATTAATCACCGCCATTGCCTCGTCGGGCGTTACGCGCCGCCCCAGGCCGTTATCGATGTAATATTCCGCCGCCGCGCCGAAGCTTAGGCAGGTTTCTATGGGGTGATGGCAGCCTGCGCCCAGAAGCCGGCTTTCCTTGCGGCAGATGCACTCGGCAAGCGCTATTACGCGGCTTTCGCGGATCTCCTTTTCGAGCGCGGCGCGCGGAAGCAGCACCGTTTCGCCCTCCACGTTTTCCGCAACCGGAATGACCTTGAATCCCGGCACGTTGCTGGCGGCCATTTCATCCTGGTAGGCCGTCTCGTAGTACTCCGCAAATAGGCCCGCCAGCTTCGGATCGATTTTTTTGACCGAGTACTCGTAGAGGCCGATCATGAAGGGCGCGGTGTTGTAGAGGGCCTTCTCCCCGCGCCGGGTGCGGAAAACGAGCCCCTTTTGGGCCATGCCTTCGAGAAGCTCCCCAAGAGCCCCGGCGTCGACCCCGGCCCGGGCCGCGATGGCGCCTGCCTCCTCCGGGAAGGGCGTCAGAAGAAGGGCGGCTTCGGCCTCCTCCTCGGTAAAAAGCGTTTTCAGGATTTTCATTTCCACCCCGGAGTCCGTTTTCGGAAATCCCAGCGGAAACTGGTCCAGGAAAGCCTGAAGCCTCTCGTAGGCGGATTCGGACATCTCGCTCCTCCGGCGCTTTTTGGGTGTGCCCCCTTATTATCCCATTCAATCCCTCCGGGCAACGCGAAAAGGCGAAGGGCGCGGTCGCGCAAGCAGGGCTTTCCGGCTGCGTTGTATTTTTGCAACGATGTTGCACCAAAAAATTTCGCGCAACCCATCCGCGTAATTTTCCTTCATTCTTCGACGCTTCCCATCTCCTTGTTTTATTGGTCTTTTCATCTATCCCAAGAAAACTCAGCCTTTGGGCACGCCAAATGCATGAAATTTTGCCGGGGTTCGAGGAGCGTGCGTCGTTTTGACCGCGTTTTGCTTTCCCCCTTGGTCTCGAATGCTTTAAAGGAAGTAGAGGCGCAACATGATGATTGCCGTGTGCGGCGGCGAGGGACGGCCCGGAAGAACCTTCGTAGCCGTGAACCTGGCCTGGTCGGCCCTGGAGCCGGTGACCCTCCTGGATCTCGACGGGGCGCGGCCGCGCTGCTCCCTTTTTTTGAAGCCCGCGCCCGAGTCGGCGGAGGTGGTGTTCTCACCCGTTCCCAGGCTCGACCCCCGGCGCTGCGACGCCTGCGGCGAATGCGCCGCGGCCTGCCGCCACCGGGCCATACTGCCCTTGAAGGCCTCGTACCTTTTGCTCCCGGCCCTTTGCAGCGGCTGCGGCCAATGCCTCGGCGTTTGCCCGGCAAGGGCCGTAAGCCTTTCCGAACGGCGGGTGGGTATCGTGGAAAAGGGCAGGGCGGGGCACGTAAGCCTGGTCTCGGCGCGCCTCGACGACCGCGAATTCCAGACCCGGCCCTTGATTCTCGCCGCGAAGAACCTGGCCGAGCCTTCGGGCCTCAACATACTCGACTGCCCGGCCGGCCGCTCCGGCCCGCCCATCGAGGCCCTTTCCGGGGCGGATTTCGCGCTCCTCGTGGCCACGCCCACGCCCGCCGGGGTGGACGCGCTGGCCCGCGCGGTGAAACGCGTGAAGGCCGCGGGCCTGCGCTGCGGGGCGGTGATCAACCGCGCAGGCCATTGCGACGAGCGCCTTGCCCGCTACTTTCGCACTGAGCGGATTCCGGTTTTCCTGAGGATACCGGAGGCGCCCCAAATCGCCCGGGCCGCGGCCGACGGCAGGCTTCTCGCCCGGGACCTGCCGCGCCTTCGGCTCAATTTCCGGCACCTTTTCTTTTCCATACGGAATGAAATCCGCCGCCCCTCCAAGATCTTTCTGGTGGGCCCCGCGGTCCACGCGGAGGATTTGGCCTCACTCACGGCCTGACGAAATCATCCAAAACATCGAACGCCCCGCAATCGGGCGGAAACGGAAGGCATCCCGTTTCCGCCCGATTTTTTTTACGGACAAAAGAAGACCCGCATGTTGCACGCCGCGTAGCTTGGCGTTGCATCCTTGCAAGATAAAGAAAACACCACCAGCCCGCCGATTCACAGATGTGATTACTAACATACTGAATAAACTGATTTTTAAGACCAATCATCAGCTTCGGCACGATTCCTGCCATTGAAGAGGGCGGAAGGAGAAACCCCCATGAAGGCGCTCATCCTGAAAAGCGACGGGAGCATCGAAAGCCCGAAGCGGGCCGCTGACCCCTTGGCTTTTCTGGGTTCGTCCATCGAGCTTGCCGATGGCGTAACCCTCCGGAGCTTCTTCCTGCTTCTCCGGAAAAATCCAGATCTCGCGCGCCTAAGCCCCCTCTTTCCCGGGCTTGCCGCGGCCTTGGGCGCGGAAGTCGCCGCATCACCCGGATTTTCGGGCGTCGATTTCCTGGAGCTTACGAAATCCGTCGAGATGATTGGCTTTCCGGGCCCATTGCGCCTCGAAATATACGCGTCGGTGCGGGGAATCAGGGGCGGCGCGGCCGTGGACATACGCCACGAGCCCATCGAGGCCATTGCGGACACGCCGCTCAAGCTGGGCCGGCTCCGCCACGTCATCTTCGGCGACCGCATCGAGGAGCTTTCCTTCGACACGCATTTTTCGCTCTTCGAGCTGCTGGACGCCCTGGCCTGGGAGCTGGGCTTCCACAACGCCCCCGTCGCCTGCGCCATGATGAAGGCGCCGGGACCCTCGAAGTGATGCAAATTTGAACGCCGGAGCTTTTGAACACGCCGGTGCAACGCTTCTAACGATTTACCGGGAGGTGCCCCATGTTCAAGACCATCCTTCTCGCCACCACGGCAACGCCTTCGTGCGACGACGCGGCCAAGGTGGCCTTCGATCTGGCCAACAAGTACAAGGCGCGCCTCGTGGTGCTCCACGTTGTGGGCCGGCCCTCCAGGGGCTACAGCCCCTACATCGTGGACTACCGCACGGGCCAGGAGGTGGACGCGGACCCCGATTACATCGAGTGGGTGAAGGAGGAACTCAAGAACACCTACGCAAAGCAGCTGGAAAAGGCGGAAGGAAGCGTCGAGATCGAGGCGCGGGCCGGAATGCCCTGCACCGAGATACTCCGTGTGGCGCGCAGGGAGACCGCCGACTTGATCGTCATGGGCGCCCACGCCCGGGACGAGGAAACCGCGGCGTCCCGCTTCCGCGACATCGTGGGCCGCACCATGCGCAAGGTGGCCAAGCAGAGCCGCGCGCCGGTTTTGGTCGTGTCCCGGCCCTGCACCACCTGCTTCTGGTACTTTTCCAACATCGTCTTCGCCACCGACTTCTCCAAGGCCGCCCATTCGGCCTTCCTCTTCGCCCAGAAGACGGCCCGGGAGATCGGCTGCATGCTCCACGTCTTCCACTGCGTGGACCTGGGCGCCGCGGAAAAGACGGACCAGAAGGAGATCGAAGCCAGGGTGGCGGAGGCCAGGGCCAGGATCGACGCCCTATACCTCCCGGAGCTCGCCGGCTACGAAAACTACGACATCGAGGTCCGCGAGGGCACGCCCTACGTGGAAATCTTGAAGTTCGCGCGGGAAAAGAGCGGCGATTTGATCGTCATGGCCCACCACACCAAGGAGGTTCCGCCCGAGGAGGCGGAGATCGGCGGCACGGTGGAACAGGTGGTGCTGCGCTCTGCCTGCCCCGTGGCAAGCGTGAACCGGCCCGACAGGCTTGAATGAGCCGGGTCCCGAGGGCCTCAGCGAGAGGCGGGCGGGAGGAGCGCGACATGAATAAAAGGGTCCTGGTGGTGGAGGACGAGCTGGACATGAGGATATTCCTCTCCACCCTGCTGGAAACGGGCGGCTACCACGCCCTGGTCTCCAGGAACGGGAGGGAGGGTTTCTCCCTGGCGAAAGCGTCCCGGCCGGACCTCGTCATCCTGGACGTCATGATGCCGGACGAAGGCGGGGCCGTGATGTACCGGATGCTGAAGGCGGACGAGGACTTGAGCTCCATTCCGGTCCTGATGCTTTCCGCGGTGCCGGAAAAGTCCTTCCGCCACTACCTGGCCATGATGAACATACGGCCGGAAAACGCCCTGCCGAGCCCCGACGTCTACATCCAGAAGCCGCCGGACGCCGACGAGCTTCTGGCGGCCATACGCCGTCTTCTGGCGGAGGCCGGATCCCAAAACGGTCCGGCCGCTTCGCACAAACCATGAAGGGTGAGCCATGTATTGCGAAAAAGATCACTGGGACTGGGAGCCGGGCGCCCGCGAGGTGGCGGATATCGACTCGTGGAAGAGCGAGCACTCCTACGTGGAGGAGGTGTACGCGAGCCCGGACGGAGAGAAGGCGGCCGCGGTGGTGAAAACCGAGGAGGGTGAATTTTCCCTCCGCGTTAACGACGCGACCTGGGAGCCAAGTTTCGACCGGGCCTGGTATCCGCGTTTCGCGCCGGACGGAAGGCTCACGGCCCTGGTGTCCTCGGGCGGGGAGTGGACCTTGGCCATCGACGGCGTCTTATGGGAGAACGGCTTCGACTTCGCCTGGGACACCCGCTTGGGAGCCGACGGCGCCCACGCGGTGGTGGCGGTGCAGCGCGGGGGCCGCTACGCCGCCGCCGTGGACGGCGAAGCCTGGGAGGATGATTTCGCCGACTTCACGGGTCTTGCGGTATCGGAGGACGGCCTCCACGCGGCCGCTGTGGTGCAAACAAAACCCTTCGGCCAGGCGGACATCGAAACCTTTCAGCAGGGCTGCTACTCGGTGGCCGTGGACGGCAAGGTCTGGGACAGGAGCTTCGTGAACGCCTGGAATCCGGCCCTTTCCCCGGACGGTGTCCGCTCCGCCGCAACGGTGCGCACCTCCCTCTACGACTACTCCATAGCGGTGGACGGCGAGCCTTGGAAGGCAAGCTTTCCCTGCGCATGGGAGCCCCGCTTCAACCCCAAGGACGGCTCGGTGTGGGCCCCCGTGAAGACCCCGGGCGGCTGGACCCTCTTCCGGGATGGGGAACGCGCCTGGAAGAAGGACTTCGTCGAGCTTTGGCGGCACTCCTTTTCGCCGGACGGCAAAAGGGTGGCCGCCGTGGTGGCAAAAACCTTCGGCCGCTGGACCGTGGCCGTGGACGGCAAGCCCTGGTCCGCCACCTTCGGGGATATGGTGACCGATCTTGCGTGGAGCCCGGACGGGGCGCGCGCGGCCGCCACCGGAAAGGACAAGGGCCGCTGGACCATCGTGGTGGACGGCAAGCCCTGGCCCGCCTCCTTCGACCGCGTGTGGCCCCCGGTGTGGAGCCCCGACGGCAGGCACACGGCCGCCCGGGTGAAGAAAAACGGCTCCGAAACCGTTGCCGTGGACGGCAGGCTTATTTCCGAGTCCTTCGTAAAGGTCTTTACGCCATCATGGAGCCCCGATGGGACCAAGCTTCTGGTCCGGGGCGTCAGGACGGCAGCCTCCGCAGGGCGCGCCTACGTCCGCTCCGTGGTTTCCCTTTCCGAGTTTCTCGGCTGAAAAAGGAGCTTTCCCATGCACACCCTCTATTACCTGGCCGCGGGCCCCTTTGCCATCGCGGCCTTCGTTCTCCTCGCCGGCGGAAGCCTCTTCCGGCTGGTGCGGATGGGCCTTCTGGCCCGGAAAAAGGACCCGGCTGTCTTCGACTACATGAGCGCCAGGTACGGCTTCCGCTCGCTTTTCCACTGGCTCGTGCCCTTCGGGAGCCGCGGTATGAGGCTTCACCCGGCCTTAACGATCGCAAGCTTCCTTTTCCACGTCTGCGCCATCGTCGCCCCGGTTTTTCTTTACGCCCACGTGCTTCTCATCGACGAATCCTGGAACATCGCCTGGGTCCACATCCCGGACGGCGCAGCGGACGCCATGAGCCTCGTGGTGATCGCCGCGTGCGTGTTCTTCCTCGTCCGCCGCATGAAAAGCCCCGAGGTGAGCTACCTTTCCACGTGGCGGGATTACGCCGTCCTGGCGCTCGTCGCCGCGCCCTTCGTGACGGGCCTGTGGAGCTTCCACCAGTTCCCGGGCTTCCGCTACGCCGGGATCATCCACATGCTCTCGGGCGAGCTTCTGCTTGCGTCGATCCCCTTCACGCGGCTTTCACACATGATCTTTTTCCCAATCACCCGCGCCTATATGGGCTCGGAGTTCGGAGCCGTGCGAAACGCCAGGGACTGGTAGCGGACAAGCGGAATTCAAAACGCCAGGAACCACGAAAAGGTGAAAAAAATGAGCCAGGTGGCTTTGAAAAAGGAAACCCCGGTTTCGGATGACGGCATGTTGAAGGGGGCCGCGAAGCTGACCCCGGAAAAAATCCGCGAAACCGTCCGGAAGGTACTGGACGGTGAAACGGGCGCGCGCCTCAAGACCTACGCGGCCATGTGCGCCCGCTGCGGCATGTGCTCGGACGCGTGCCATTTCTGCCTCTCCCACGACAGGGACCCGGCCTGGTCCCCGGCGGGAAAGGTGAAGCGCACCATCTGGGAGCTTGTGCGAACCGGCGGCAAGGTTGACGCGGAGTTCATCCTTGACGCCTGCCGGATAGCCCACACCGAATGCAACCTGTGCAAGCGCTGCGCCATGTACTGCCCCTTCGGCATCGACGTGGCCTACATGATGCTCGTGATGCGGCGCATCTGCCACAAGCTGGGGGTAACGCCCCAGTACATTCAGGACACCGCCCACTCCCACTCGGCCACCATGAACCAGATGTGGGTCAAGGAGGACGAGTGGATAGACAGCCTCCAGTGGCAGGAGGACGAGGCCCGGGAGGAGATGCCGAACTTAAGGATCCCCATCGAGAAGGAAGGCGCGGACATAATGTACTCGGTGATCGGCCCCGAGCCCAAGTTCCGCGCCCAGCTCATCTACCAGGCCGCCGTCATTTTAAACGCTTCGGGCGTCGATTGGACCATGCCCGGGACCCCCGGCTGGGACAACTCCGACATGTGCATGTATACAGGCGACAACGAGATGATGGGCCGCTTGAAGCGCGCCCACTTCGACACCGCCGTGCGCCTTAGGGTCTCCCGCATAGTGATGGGGGAGTGCGGGCACGCCTTCCGCTCGGTCCACGACATGGGAAACCGCTGGCTTGGGTACCGGCAGCCGCCCGTCCCCGTCATCCACGCCGTGGAGTTCTACCACGAGATATTGAAGCAGGGCCGCATTAAAATTGCCAAAAAGTTCGAGGGCCCCGTGACCCTCCACGACCCCTGCAACATAGTAAGGGGCCACGGCCTCCACGAGATGGCCCGCGAGGTGGTCCGGTTGACCTGCGACGAGCTGATCGAGATGCACCCCAACCGGGAGCACAACTACTGCTGCTCGGCCGGCGGCGGGGTCATCAACTGCGGCCCGCCCTTCAAGACGAGCCGCGTGGTGGGAAACCGCGTCAAGGCCGAACAGCTCTTCGCCGCCAAGGCCCGCGGCGCCAAGACCGTGGTGGCCCCCTGCCACAACTGCCACGGCGGCCTGGAGGACATCATCCACCATTACGGCCTGGGCATGGACGTGAAGTTCCTCGGCGACATCATTTACTCGTGCATGGAAAAGCCGGAGTGAGAAACATGAAAATGAAACCGAAAAGTATTCTGGCCTTCCTGGCGCTCGTCCTTGCCCTCCTGCTGGCGGCCGGCGCGGTCATGTCCCAGGAGGACGTGAAATCCGTGAACGATCCGGCATTCACCTCGCCGACCCGCCCGGCGCCGATTTTTTTCCACGACGCCCACAACGCGAAGGCGGGGCTTGACGATTGCTCCGTATGCCATCATGTTTATGAGGGTGGAAAGAAAGCGGAGGGCGCATCCTCCGAGGGGCAGGCCTGCTCCGAGTGCCACATGAAGGGAAAGAGCACCCGGCCCCTAATTAAGGCCTACCACGGCATGTGCCGCGGCTGCCACGAAGAGCGCAAGGCCGGGCCGGTCCAGTGCGGCGAGTGCCACAGCAAGCGGGGCCCCGAAGCCCTTGAAGGGAGGGGGAAATGAAAAAAATACTGGTCATAGACGACGACCCGGTTCTGGTGAAGTACCTCGTCTCCCTCTTCCGCAACAACGGCTACGAAACCTGCCAGGCCAAGGACGGCCACGAGGGCTACGAGGTCCTTCTGCGCGAAAAACCGGACCTCATAACCCTCGACCTCCAGATGGAGGAGGAATGGGGGCCGCGCTTCTACCGCAAGCTCTCCCAGAACGAGGAGTTCAAGAACACCCCCGTGATCGTGGTTTCGGGGCTTTCGGGCCAGCACGCCATCAAAAAGGCCGTGGCCTTCGTCTCAAAGCCCTTCGATCCCGACAAGCTCTTAGGCATCGTCCGCTCCACCATCGGCCTGGGGGGCTCATAGGGCGATCCGCGGTGTCGGGCTTCGTTGGGCGGGTCGTCGTGTATAAAAAATACACTTCCTCCCCGCCCGCCTCGCCCTCCTTGCGGCTCATCCCTATGAGCCCCCCAAGGTCGGGGCGGTAGGGGAGGGGAGCGGATGATATGTTAGGGGCTTGCGGGGGATTCATATTATAGCCCCTCTGCCGCGCATCCGGATTTCGGGTGGCTGAATGCGGAGCCCAAAACCCGCGGAGCGTGCGGAGCACGCGGAGCCATTATCGGGGGTCCGGGGGGACGTAGTCTCCCCGGCCGCCGGAGGCATGCTTTTATCTTTGCTTTAAATGGCGGTGACGACCATGGCCGGTGAAAAAATCCTCCTGGTGGACGACGAGCCCGGGATCCGTAAGGTACTTTCAATTTCGCTGGCCGATTCGGGCTACGAGGTGAGAAGCGCGCCGGACGGGGAAGCGGCCCTGGCGCTTTTCAGGGAAGAGAGGCCGGACATAGTGCTCGCGGACATCAAGATGCCCGGCATGGACGGGGTGGAGCTTCTGCGGCGCATCAAGGAGGAGGGCCCCGACACCGAGGTCATCATGATCACCGGCCACGGTGACATGGAGCTTGCCATACGGAGCCTAAAGCTGGAGGCCACGGACTTCATACAGAAACCCATCAGGGACGACCAGCTGGAGATCGCCCTGAAGCGGGCCAGGGAGCGCATAGGCTACCGTGCCCAGATACGGAATCACACCGAAAACCTGGAGCGGCTGGTTAAGGAGCAGGCGGAAAAGCTCGTGGAGGCCGAGCGTCTGGCGGCCGTGGGGCAGGCCCTGGAGGGGCTCGTGGCCGCCATGAGCGGGATCGCCGGCGACATGCAAAACGGCATCCGTTTCTTCAATGAAATCCCCTGCATGGTCTCCATCCACAGCCGGGACTTAAAGATCGTGGCGGCCAACCGCCTCCACCGTGAAAAGCTGGGTGATATTCTGGGCCACGACAGCGGCTCGATTTACGAATCCATTGATGCAACCGAAAGGGTTTCGCCCGCCCAACACACCTTTTCCGAAAAAAAAGGCGTGCGTGAGCGCCGCACCCTGTGCGCGGCGGATGGAACGCGCCTTCCCGTGGTGGTCTATACCGCGCCCATAAAAAGCGACCGGGGCGAGGTGGAGCTTGTTGTGGAGATCGCCGCGGACGTGGACGAGATCCGGCGGCTCCAGAAGGAACTGGCCGCGGCCCGCGAGCATCTGGCCACCCTGGGGCTCCTTTTGGGCTCGGTCTCCCACGGCATCAAGGGGCTTCTCACCCGCCTGGACGCCGGCTCGTATCTGCTGGACGGCGCGCTGGCAAGCTCGGACAAGGAGGGCGTGGACGAGGCCCGGCGAATAATCCGCATGTCGGCCGAGCGCATCAAGAAAATGGTGATGGACGTCCTCTTCTACGCCAAGGAGAGGGACCTGGAATGCGAGGAAACGGACCTTTCCGAGTTCGCCCGTGACACGGCGCAATCCGTGGAGGCGCGCTTCTTCGGGCCGGAGGTGAGGCTTTCGACGGATTTTTCGGCGGCCTCGGGGAAAATAGCGGCGGATACGGAGATGCTCCGCTCGGCCCTCATCAACATACTCCAGAACGCCGCGGACGCCTGCCTGGCGGACAAGGCGAAATCGCGTCATGAAGTCACATTCATCGTCTCGGCCGACGCCTGGTCGGCTTTCTTTGAAATTACCGACAATGGAGTGGGAATTGACGAAAACACCCGTGAAAAGCTCTTCACTCTCTTTTTTTCGTCCAAGGGGAAGAAGGGGACGGGGCTGGGACTTTTCATAGCCCGGGAGATAGTTTTGAAGCACGGTGGGGAAATTTCTGTAAGCTCCCGAAAGGGCGAGGGCTCCAGCTTTTCAGTCCGCATTCCCAGGAATTCCTGCCAAAATCTTACAAGGGCTTCGGAAATGGATGAAGGAGGCGGGCGGGGCGAGAAAAAAAAATGAATGGTCATTCACTTTATGCCTTTACCAAACCGCAAAAAAGCGCTATGAGCATTCCGCGCGTCAGGGGCCAGGCAAGGTCGCAATCAGCAACCTTTTGTTCTTGCTAGACTTTCGCGCGCGGCGTGGCGCAGGCCCCTTCCAGGGTCCATGCGCCAGGCCTGCGTCAAAAGGGCTGTTACTGATCGGAGGAAGCATGATCGTTGCCGAGAGGAAACCATTTTCGGAAATCAATGAAATGACCGCCTCCTACGGAAAGATACTTACCGTGGGATGCGGCACCTGCGTGGCCGTCTGCCTTGCCGGGGGCGAGAAGGAGGCGGAGCTTCTATCGAAGGAGCTTCAGATCGCCAGGAAGCAGAAGGGAGAAGGCCTTGAGATCGTGACCCGCTGCGTGGAAAGGCAATGCGACCAGGAGTTCCTGGCGGCCCTGGACAAGGACGCGGCCGAGGCGGAGGCCATAATTTCCCTGGCCTGCGGGGCCGGGATCCAGTTCCTGGCGGAGCGCTTCCCCGACAAGCCAGTGTTTCCGGGGGTCAACACCACCTTCATCGGCGTGAACCGCGAGATCGGCTGGTACGAGGAAAAATGCCGCTCGTGCGGCAACTGCGTCCTGGGGATCACGGGCGGCATCTGCCCGGTCACCATGTGCTCGAAAAGCCTGTTCAACGGGCCCTGCGGCGGAACCAACCAGACAAGCTGCGAGATCAACTCGAACCAGCCTTGCGCGTGGCACATGATTCACGAGCGCCTTTCCCGGCAGAACCGGCTGGGGAACATCAAGGTGGTCATGGAGCCCATGGACTGGCGCAATCAGGTTCCGCGCACCATCGTGCAGCCCGGTTACGCGGAGAGAAAAGCGGGCTTAGGCAAGTGAGAGGATGAAATGAGCGAACTCAAATCTGGCAGCACCCTTGAAAAAATGCTTCGCGCTGGACACTTCGCCTTCACCGGTGAGCTGGGGCCTCCTCGCGGTTCCAGCGTGGCCCACGTGAGGGAAAAGGCCAAGCACCTGGTGGGCCGCGTGGACGCGGTGAACATAACCGACAATCAGACCGCGGTGGTCAGGATGTCCTCCTGGGCCGCCTCCATCATAGCCATCTCCGAGGGGCTCGAACCCAACTACCAGATGGTGTGCCGCGACCGCAACCGGCTCGCCATGCAGGGGGACGTCCTGGGGGCCTACGCTCACGGGATCCGAAACATGCTGTGCCTGTCGGGCGATCACCAGAGCTTCGGCGATCATCCCCAGGCCAAGGGCGTGTACGACATCGACTCCATGCAGCTCATCCGCGCGGTGAAAAACATGCGTGACGAGGGCAAGTTCATGGGGGGCGCCCCCATCGAGGAGCCGCCCCGCATGTTCATAGGGGGCGCCTGCAACCCCTTCGCCGAGCCCTGCGATTGGC
>JAKAGN010000409.1 GCA_021815525.1 Deltaproteobacteria bacterium | reverse complement strand
GCGGGGGTTGGTTTGGGGCTCGATGTGGGCGGTGATGAATCCCTCGCCGTCCTCGTAGGACATGCGGGCCAGTATTTGGCCGTCCTCATCGCAGATCTGGGTTTCCCCAAGGAGGTGGGAGCGGAAGGGAAAGCCCGGGATGAGGGGCATTCTGCCGGAGAACTCGCCGGCGTGGGCGGCGTGGATCACCGGCACGCCCAGGATGCGGGCCATGCGGCCGGGGGTGTCCCTCATGAGGGTGAGGACCTCGTCCTTGAGGCTTTGCGGAAAGCCGGGCAGCCGTTTTTCCGGCAGCGTCCACCAGCAGGAGCCTCCCACCACGAAACCCACGCGGTTCAAGAGGCGCTTGGCGGTGGCCGTGCGCACGAACTCCCAGCACAGGGCCGCGCCCACCGGGCCTTTGGGGGTGTCCAGCACGCCGTCGTCGTGGCCGCCCACGTAGTAGCAGTTCTCCCACATGGTGGGGATATCCTTGTCGTGGGTGCGGAAGGTTCCGTCCGGGAAGGCCAGCACGAAGCGGTTCACCGCGTCGTTTCCGGAGCGGGCGATGAAGGAGCCGCCCACTACTCCCCGGTTTTGGACGGCGAGGTCCAGAAGGAGGCGGAAGGGCTCGCCGTCGGCGGGCAGGTCCGCGTGGATGAGCGATGGATGAAAGGCCACGGCGGTGGGGAAGAACTCCGGCAGTATCACCCACTCCGCGCCGCTTTTGAAGGCCTCCGTGACGAGCCTCTTGGCGGACGCCAGGTTTGCGGGCGCGTCCCCAAGCTTCGCTTTCATCTGAACCGCCGCCACCTTCATCATGCAGCCCCCTTCGCGGTCTTCCGGTCGAGCCGCGACCGCCTCGAAGCGCCGGCCGGCCGGGGTATCGAAAATTTACATGTGACTAAGTTCATTCTTTACCATATTATTTCCTTGTAGGATAGAAAAACCGGTCACCGCTTTGCACCGATCGGCCCGCCCCCCAATGGAAAAATCCGCTCCAGCCGCGCCCCGTGGGGCTTTGGGCGGATCCGCGACCGGGCCTTTTTTCGATTCGCCAGGAAGGAGCAAACGCCATGATCCATTCCACGACCGATTACGCGCAAAACGTGCACGAGCTTAGGTGCATGAAGCCAGAAGACCTTCTGGCGCGCTTCGGGACCCTCGAACCGCCGCCGTTCTCGGAGCTTTCGGGCGAGTACCGGGCCACCCTCCTCGACCAGGGCGGCCCCTGGTTCGGGGCCTTCAACCTCTCGGTCTTGAACAACCCCCTCCACGGCTTCTGGCTGGGCAAGGCCTTTCTCCCCGCGGGCGAACGCGAGGGCCACGGCTACAACATGTTCTTCCGGGGCGGAAAGATACATCGCGTGTATCGCATGAGGACCGAGCTGCGCCCCTCCCGCTACGACGGCAAGGAAGCCGTGCGCCTGACCTACGCCGTGTACAACTCCCTGTGCGGATGGGTGCGGATGCTGGACGAGGTGCGCAAGGTGGACGAGGGCCTCTATCTCGGCATAGGCGCCTACGGACTCCGCCGCAAGGCCCCGCTCCCCTTTCTGCTGGAAGGCCCCGTGGGACCCTTCGTGGGCCCGGACCGCCAGGAACGCTGGCCCCTGGGGCTTGCCAACATTTTTGCGAAAAGGGCGTGAGGGTTGCGGGGCGAGGGGAAGGGAAGGCTGTCGGAAAACGCGATCTACTGTGTTGCGCATCGTCGCGCGGCTCGGTCACGTACAACAGTACGCTCCCATCGCGCGCGCCTCGCGCGCCTTGTAGCTCATCGTTTTCCATCAGCCTTCATGCCGGGCAGAACTTGGTGAGGCTCCGCGCGGTTTTAGGGCTTTAAATTCGACCGTTCCACAATTGAAGCTCGGAAGAGGGGCGGGGGGATGGGTCTCCCCCCCTCTTTCTTATCCTGGCTGCCCTTACCATGCGATAATGTTGCCTTTTCCTTTTCCGGGCTTGACAGAGCGAGGAATGAGCCAAAACTTAACGGCAAACGGGAGGGCGCAGATCGTCTTCCTGACGGATCCCACGGACGCGGAGATCGGCGGCATCATTGCCCTCTACAAGGAGGCGGGATGGTGGGCGCCGGGAACCGACAACGAGGAGCTGGTCCGGCTTCTGGTGGCCGGAAGCCACTGCTTCGCGGCGGCCTTCTCCGGCGGGCGCATGGTGGGCATGGGCCGCGCGGTCTCGGACCGCGTGAGCGACGCCTACATCCAGGACGTCACCGTTACGGCCGCCGAGCGCGGCAGGGGGCTGGCTTCGGAGATCGTAAGCGCCCTGGTGGACCGCCTTAAGGGCGACGGCGTCGCGTGGATCGCCCTCGTCGCCGAGCGAGGCACATCAAGGTTTTACACCCGGCTGGGGTTTTCGCCCATGCCGGAGTCCGTCGCCATGAAGCTTGGAAGCGGATGAAGTTATAAGGGGCTTCGCCCCAGAAGGATTTGTGCGGCATGGATTTCAAAGCCCTGGGACCCGAGGATTACGATCGGCTCCTGCCTTATTTCAAGAATCAGCGCCACGAGCTTTGCACGTATAGCCTTGCCTCCATCATCGCCTGGCGGAACGATTACTACGGCCCCAGGGCCGCCATCGCCGACGGCGCGCTTTTGATCGCCGCCGAGTACGTGAAAAACCCCGGCGACCGGCACCTCATCCTGCCCGTCTCTCCCGGGCGCGAGTTTTCGCCGGCCGAGCTGGCGCGGCTTGCGCGCGAGGCCGGGCACCACCAGTACTGGTTCGCGCCCAAGGATTACATCGAGCGCCACGGCGAAGGCGAGCTTTCGCGCCACTTTTCCATCGAGGCCCAGCACGGCTTCAACGACTACGTCTACAGGGTCGAGGATATGGCGAAGCTTTCCGGGGACCGCTTCCACAAGAAACGTAACTTGATCAGCCAGTTCGAGCGCGCCCACCCGGAGGGCGCGGTAAAGGTCGCCCCCATCACCCCGGCCGATGTCCCCGACTGCCTGGACTTCCTGGACGAGTGGTGCGCCGAGCGCGACTGCGGCCGCCAGGACGACTCCGACATAGCCTGCGAGCGCCGGGCCGCCGAAAACGCCCTCATGTCGCTGTCCGCCAACGGCTGGCAGGGAATTTTCCTGCGCCTAAACGGCGCGGTCTCGGCGCTCGGCCTCTCCTCCCGCGTCACCGGCGAGATGGGCTCGTTGAATTTCGAGAAGGCCTTCGCCTCGGTGAAGGGCCTCTACCAGTACTTCGACCGCGAATGCGCGCGTCGGCTCTTCGACGGCTTTTCTTTCATCAACAAGGAAAGCGACATGGACGAGCCGGGCCTCGCCAAGGCCAAGCAATCCTACCACCCCGTCAAAATCGTCCCCTCCTTCCGCCTCGTTTTAAAATGAGGAAAGGCTTTGCGGGGGGAGGGGAAACCCTTT
>JAKAGN010000408.1 GCA_021815525.1 Deltaproteobacteria bacterium | reverse complement strand
GCCCTTATCCCCCTCGTCCAGCTCGGGGCAATGGGACATCACCACGTCAAGGCGCTGGGCGAAGCACTCGGGAAGGTCCACGAACTGGATGCCGCACAGCCGCACATTGTATCCGACCGCCAGCGAGGTCGGTTCATCCGCGGGCATGTCGTGCACCATGCGGCAGGAGACGTCCCGCAGGATGAAGCCCTGGCCCGAAAGAAAAACGGTGATGCGGCCCTCCTTGCATTCACAGACGGCCTCGATCCCGGGCGGATTTTCATCGGCCAGGTACTGGAACAAAAGCCCCCCCCGGCTGATGTTGCGCACGGGGCCCACCCTCTCGGCGAAATCGGGCATGGCCGCGTAAACACCCTCAGGCGCCCGGTATCTGGCGTAGCGCCGTCTCTCGTCCCCAGACATGGCTTCCCCCCGGAGCACTGCCCACCTCCAACGGTGCTGATAGGCATCTCAAAAAATCAAGACGGCCGCCCGGCCTGAACCACGCCACGCGGACACGCCAGACGTCCTGCCGGACCGGAGGCGCGTCTTGAAGGCCTTGAATTTAAAGGGTTGGGTAAAATAAAAATGAGTGACTATATTTTGATATTTTTACCATACTTTTTCATCATGTGCAAGAAAAATTTCATCATCCCCAATCATGGGAAAATTTCATACCAGGCCTCGTTCAATCCTAATACCCGGCCCGACTTCATCTGTCCGGCGCATCCGGCCCGGTCCCGTCTCCCGGGATACCCGAAAGGAGCCGGTTGGCCGGGGCGCGGCTCGCGGCCTCCTCAATTTCGTCGAGAAGCCGCCGGATGATCCGGGTGAGCGGCAGGTCGGCGTGGGGGGGGAGATTCTTCTCGCCCACCAGGTCAAGGGCCGAGACCACCTTGTCCACGGTCAGGGTCCCGGGCGGCCCGGCCGGCGTGTAGCGGCAGTGGCCGTCCTTGCCCGGACGGCTCGCGCAGAGGATGCCGGCCGCGGTGAGTTCCTCCAGCATCTCCGAAACCGGGCGGAAGGGAAGATCGAAAACCTCGGCCGCCTCCCCGGAGTTTTCCGCCGGAAGCCCGGCGGAGAAGCGATGAACCGCGCGGTGGACCAGGGCGAGCGCCAGCACCCTCCTCTCCCTGCGGCACAGGCGCGCCATGAACGGCTCGAAGGCGTAGGTGCCGGCGTGGGTCCAGGCGAAGGCGAACTCGGCGCCGAAAAGAACGATGGTCCAGGAGGTCTGGACCCACAGGAGGAGGAGCGGCAGGGCCGCGAAGCTTCCATACACGGCGTTGATGCGGGTGACCCCCACCTGGAGGCCCACGTAGAGCCACTGGAAAAGAAGGTAGACGGTGCCGGCGAAAATTCCGGCCACGGCCCCGGCGGCCCAGGAAATGCGCCCGTTGGGGATGAATATGTAGAGAAACCCGAGGAGTATCCAGATCACGCCGTAAGGCATGAAGCCTGCCATCCTGACGATCACGGGGCTCACCCCGCTCATGGCGTCTATGGCAAGGACCGCGTTCTTGACCTGGGTGGAGAGCACCACGGCGGATGTGGAGGCCAGTATCCACAGCACGGGCGCGCAGACCCCCGCGGCCAGGTAGTCGGTGGCCATGCGGGAGGGGCGCCGGTTCTCACGTATGCCCCACACCGCGTTGAAGGCTATCTCCATGTTCCAGAACACCCTGAACACGCTCCAGAAGAGGATCAAGAGGCCTGTGCCGGCGATGACGCCGCCCTGGGCGCTTTTGAGGGTTTCCAGCGCCATGCGGATGATTTCGGCCACCACCTCCCGCTGGCCCTCGAACCAGCCGAAAAGCTGGCCCTCGACGGCGTCCTCCAGCCCGAAGCCCTTGGCGATGCCCAGTATAAGCGCCAGCATGGGAACCAGCGACATGATGGTGTAATAGGTAAGGGAAAGGGCCCGCTCCGAGCAGCGGTTGGCCACGTATCCCTTGACTGCGAGCGCCGGCACCCTCACGAGGTTAAGGGCGAGGGCCTTGAGCCCAGTGAGGTTCCGGCTCCGGATTTCCCATATGCCGGTGGACAGGAAGCGCCGCGCCCGGCGGGCGAGAGAGTCGTTATAGCTCATGGCGCAACTTCCTTTTCGTCGGAGAAGGGCGGAGGCGCGGGCCTCCTCATGGGAAATTTCCTTTGAAACCGGCCCTTGCGTCAACGGGAAAAAGTTTTTGTTGATTTGAAGCGCGTTATTCCGTATAGAGCGGGGCACCATCGGCGCTCGTAGCTCAGGGGATAGAGCACCAGCCTCCGGAGCTGGGGGTCGCAAGTTCGAATCTTGCCGGGCGCACCAGTAAAATTAAGGGGTTACGTCGATCGTGGCGTGACCCCTTTAAGTTCTCGGGTGGTATTTTCCAGCATCCGGGGATTTTTTCCGCTGCTTGTTTATGTGGAGCTTTTGCCTTGGGTTGCAAGCGGTTTTTCGTTTGGGTTGACAAGGGAGGGCGTAACTTTTTATAAAGACAATCCGTTTTGCGCCGGAGTGGTGAAACTGGTAGACGCGCTGGACTCAAAATCCAGTGGGCCTTGCGCCCATGTCGGTTCGATTCCGACCTCCGGCACCATAATGAAATAAAAAGGGGTTAGGCCGCCTATGCCTAACTCCTTTTTATTGGCCCGCGGCGGCCGCGCCAGGGGCCGCTCGGGGCTTCCCGGGAGCAGCCTCAAACATGGCGATTGCATAGCGCGCCGTTTTACCCAATGCCCGCACGTAAATCTTCGTCTCGGTCCGGCCTTCCTATATCCATAAATTCAAACCGAAATTTCTGCCTGAAATCCTCAGCGCGCCCCGTTGCCGAAAAATATTGCAGATTTTCTTTATCCATGCTAAACTTTTTCTATTAAATATAATTATCGTTTCATAGGTCCAATACCCAGCCTCCCGCTTTTCCGGGAACTTTTTTCTTCATGCTTTTCATGTCGGGCGCATGGCCATTGAACCGTGCTGTCCCGAGCCGAATCGACCGAAATATATTCAGCTAAAAGCAAGCCGTTTCATATACTCAAACAACTCCCAAAACATTGACGTAAACCATTCCGATCCATGTTGAAGACAAAAAACTCTCTCACCGATCATCGCAAGAAGCCTGGATGAACCGGTTGAACCGTAAGCAAGCTGGCCGCGACACATAAAATCGCGGCGGGCATAAGAACGTATCTCGAAAATATATTTCTATTACGATTGGCTTAAAAAGCCGCTGGCTGCGTTATCGGCGGAAAAGGTCCTCGACGTAGAATAACTACGCCTCCGGTCCTTTTCCGCCTGCTTCCTTGCCAGCGGCTTTTTCGCTCAATCTCATGACGAAAATATTTTTGAGATAGGTTCAAAACAAATATCGAAAAAGGGGAATCAAATTAACCAGGATCAGGCAAAAGGCAAATGGAAC
>JAKAGN010000407.1 GCA_021815525.1 Deltaproteobacteria bacterium | reverse complement strand
AAGGGCCTTTTCGGGAAAGTGGTACGAGAACTCGAACTCCTTGGAGCGTATCCACACCCGGCCGGGCTCCACGCGGTGATGGGCCAGCTCTCCGGTCTGGACGTAGGAAAAGGTCCCTATGATGGCGTGGTAGGCGCTCGTTAAGTCCAGGGTGGCGAAGGGCCCCAGGAAGCAGCCGTCCACCGGCGAGCCGTGGATGTTGGCGTAAGGCAGGGACACGCTGTTGGCTATGAAGAAGCGCTCCGGGCTTTCCGGGTCGTGGGAGTTGGAGTGGACAAGGGTTTTCACCAGGAAGCTGTCGCTTATGGCGATCTCCTCGTCCTCGGGAAGCACGATGGCCACGTCCTTGTAGCGGAATACGTCCCCCGCCTCCTTCAGCTCGTCGCCCCTTACGTCGGTTTCGTACAGAAGGGAGCGCTCCACCGAGCACCTGCCCAGGAAGTAGCTGCCGGCGAGCGCCGAGCGGGAAAAGGCGAACCAGACGGGGTGCAGGTGCGAAATCCCGTAAAAGGCGTGGAGGCGGTGAAGCTCGGAAAGGGGCACCTGATTCTTCACCCAGGGGGCGGAGTCGAACTCGGGCTCCCGCAGGTTGATGTTGACGCGGGTGACTATCCGCTCGATGAGTTCTTTTATGCCGGGCATGGTAAATCCTTTCTGTCCGGTCCGTGATGATTCGGCAAAGCCGGAGAATCGGCCGTTTTTCCAGGTCCGTCAATAATGCCGGCGCACCTTGAAATAGGATCGCAGAAGCCTTGGGAAGCCCATCCGGGTGCGCCGGAGCATGGAAAGGCCGTAATGGGCCTGAAAAAAGGCCCGGAAAACCGGGTTCGCGGGAAGATCAACAAGGCGCCGGATCAGCGGCGAAAGCCCCGGCCGCCTCACCAGGAGCCCGAAAAATTTCTGGAGGTTTCCAAGCCGCGCGGCGTCCGGCCCCGGCACCACGGACCGCGAAAACCAGCTCTCCGAGAGATTCTCCACGGCTTCCTCCGGCGAAAGCCCGGTTTTTTCCGCCACTATTTCGGCAAAACGGGTTCCCGGAAGCGGCAGGGCCAGGGTGCACCAGGCGTAGTCGGGCCTTATCCTCTGGTTGAAGGCCACGGTCTTCATGGCGTCCCCAAGGGTTTCGCCCGGAAGCCCCATGATGTTGTAGGTCCTGAACCAGATGCCGCTTTTCCGCAGAACCCGGCCGCATTCCAGAAGCTCCTCGTCGGTAACCGTCTTTCCCAGGACCTCGCGGCGCAGGGCCGCGTCCCCGTGCTCCACGCCGAAGGCCGCGCTCCGGCAGCCCGAGCGGGCCAGCGCCTCCGCGAGACCTGGGTCCATGTGGCTTGCGTGGACGTTTATTCCGTAGGGCAGCCCCACGCGCCGGCCGTAGGCTTGCGCGAACGTGAGGGCCCAGTCCCGGTCCAGGGTGAAGACGTCGTCGTGAAAATCGATGAACTTCGTGCCGGGGCAAGCCGCCAAAAACGCGGCCTCCTCCAAAACGTGCGCCACGCTCCTTCGCCTCAAAAAGCGGCCCTTGCCCCGCACCAGCTTGCGGTAAGCGGCGTTGTGGCAGAAGTGGCACGAAAAGGGGCAGCCCCTGGACGCCACGATCTTCTTGAAGGGCGAGCTGCGGATGAAGGGATGCTCCCGGTAAAGGGCGCTCCTTCGCGGCAGGGGCAGGGCGTCCAGGTCAGGCACGAGCAGCCCCGGCGCGTTCCGCACCACCCCGGCCGGCGTCTTCACCCAGAAGTTGGGCGTGTCCTCCGGCATCCGGCCCCCGGAAAGACCCGCGAGAAAGCGCGGAAACGCGATGTCCCCCTCCCCCCGGCACACGGCGTCCACCCCGGGCGAATCGATGACTTTAGGATGAAACGTGGCGTGGGCCCCCCCCATGACCGTGAGGGGCGGCCCCGGCAGGCGCTCCTTGGCCCTGCAGGCGAAATCGAGGAGCCAGTGGTGGTTGCCGGTCACGGCCGAAAGCGCCAGGACCTCCGGGCGAAAGCCCGCAAGCCCCCGCCAGAAGCCGCGGCCGGCCAGGAAGAAGCGGACCTCGTGGCCCGCCCGTTCCAGAATCTCGGCCAAAAGCACCGGCCCGGGAAGCTCCTCCCATAAATTTTGGACAAAGGCGACTCTCATTATCCACTCTCATAGCATCTTGCCTTTAAAGAGAAAAGCGCGGGCTGCCCCGTAAGAAGGCTGGTGAGCAATTGAGTCGAACGCAAACTTTGCTCGCAAAGCGGTGCTCAGCAAAAAAACCGAAGCCGCCGGAGCTTTGATAGCATATTTTTTTATTGTAAAATAAGATCATTATATCCTTTTTCCCCACCGGAGACAGCGGCCGCGCCAATGTCCGCCGGAAGGCCCCGTTTTTACTTGCAGATGTTTGAACCCTCTGGTATGTCTCTTTTGCCTTCGTAATAATTCCACGATACATCTGCGCTACTCATCCCAAAAGCGCCGCAAGCGGACAAGCCTCCTTGGGGCCGCTCCGGCGACGCCGCGAAAATTTTTTTCGCAAGGGGGTAACATGGCGAAAAAGGTTGTGGTCATCGGGGCCGGGGTCGGGGGGCTCGCCCTGGGCGCGCTCCTGGCCCAGAAGGGCGCCGACGTGGTGGTGCTGGAGAGCAGGGACGAGGTGGGCGGCCGCTGCTCGGCCTTCGAGCGGGACGGCTTCCTGTGCGACTTCGGGGTCCACATGTTCTCCAGGGGCCGCTCGGGCCCCCACGGCATGGTGACGGGCCGCACATCAGGCGGGCTCCGCTGGGTGGTCAAGGACCCGGCGGCGCGCGTGATGGGCCGGGTGGAGTTCGACTTCCCCATGGACATCCGCCCCCTGTGGCGGCGCATCTTTCTGGCCTTGAAACTCAAGGTGCGGCCGATTTCCTGGCTGGGGGCCTACCGCCTCATGCGGGCCTTACTGGCCGGCGAGCTTGTGGGGGAAAACGACCGGGTGAGCCTCCACGATTTCGTCTCCGCCTACACCAGGGACCCCTCTGTTCACCTTTTCATCAACTGCGTGTGCCAGCTCTACTTCGCCATCGACTACCGCCAGGCCTCGGCCGGCGAGTTCATATACTCCTTCTCCCACATGTTCGAGGACTGCGAGTTCGGCTACCCCAAGGGCGGCTGCCGGGCCATCCCGGAGTCCTTCCGGAAAAGCTTCGAGGAAATGGGCGGTCGCGTGGTTCTCGGCGAAACCGTGCGGGAGATAGCCATCGAAGACGGCGTGGTCAGAGGGGTCAGCTGCGAGGAAAACTTCTACGAGGCGGACATAGTGGTCTCGGACGTGGGCGCGGCCCGGACCCTGGACCTGGCCGGGCGGGCCGCCCTGGGCGACGAAACCGCCGGGCGCATCCGCAAAATGACCTACTCCAACGCCTACGTAACCGTCAAGTCCGCCCTGGA
>JAKAGN010000406.1 GCA_021815525.1 Deltaproteobacteria bacterium | reverse complement strand
GCCAATGAAAAATTTTAGGAAGGGGTGCGGTGGGAGGGAGGGGGGAGAACCCTTTTGCAAAAAGGGTTTCCCCTCTCCCTCCCCCCGCAATCCTTTCTCTCTCCTCAAAACCCGCCCAGCGCCGCCTCAGCCAGCACGACGGCTTTCTGCGCAACGCGTTCGGCGAGGCGGGCGAAGGCGTCCTGCCGGTTCTTCTCCGTGGCGGCGATGTCGCCCGAGACCACCGTGTAGTTCTCGAAATCGCCGATCCCCGAGTTGGCCCAAACCACAGCGCCGCTCTTGTCCGTCATGCGGGCGGCAACCACCAGATGCACCGACCGCTCCTTGGATTCGCCGCCCTCCTGGCGCGCGGAGCTTACGTCCGTCAGGGAAAAAACCCGGCCCGTGAGGACCAGGTCCGCGCCGTCCCGGCTGAGGACAAAAAGGCCGCTTGCCGAGAAACGCCGCGAAAAGGCGTCGGAAACCCTCACCGAAAGCCCCGGCTCCACCGTGTCGTTGTCGAAGACCTTGATGAAAAGCGGCCGCCGCGCACCGGATACGGCCCCGGACGATGAAGAGCCCAAGGCGCCAGCGGAGCCCGCCCCGCCCGGCGTGGTGAAGCGGTAGCCGCAGGACCACGCCCCCATAAGGAGGACCGACAGGACGAGAATTCCAAGCCTCTGATCAAAAAAGCGCTTCATATTCATACACCCGGTGAAAAAGTCTCGCACCGCGGCCTGGCTAAAAACGATGAGATGCAAGGCGCGTGAAAGACCAATGAGGGAGCGTGCTTTTCGCACGTGACCGAACTTGGTCTTGAAGCGCAACGACGCAGATCGCGTTTTTAGACGGGCCGCTAACCAACTATGTTTATTAGTTTGTGCTTAACATACACCACCTTGCGGATGGTCCGGCCGTCCATGAACTTTTTCACGCTATCGTCCTCAAGGGCCAGGGCCTTCACCTCCTCGTCGGCGGCGTCCACCGGGACCGTGAGGCGGGAGCGGAGCTTGCCGTTCACCTGGATCACCACGAGTACCGAGTCGTCCGCCAGCGCCCCAGGGTCGTGGGAAGGCCAGGCCGCTTCGAGGATAGAGGGCGGCTTTCCCAGCGCCTCCCACAGTTCCTCGCAAAAATGCGGCACGATGGGCGAGAGCAGGAGCACCACCGTAGAGAGGGCCTTCGACATGACGGAAAGCGTCTCCGGCGAAGCGCTTGCAGGGTCGGCCTCGTATATCTGGTTCACCAGCTCCATCAGGGCAGCCACGGCGGTGTTGAAGTGGTAGCGGTCCTCGATGTCGCGGGAGACGCGCGCGATGGTCTTGTGGATTTTGCGGAAAAGGGCGCGCGCGGGCTCGGGAAGGCTTTCGGCCGCGCCATCGTAAGGCGCGATCCCGGCCACCTTCTCCTTCCACGCAAGAACCATGCGCCAGACCCGCTTCATGAAGCGGGCGGCGCCCTCCACGCCGTCCTCGCTCCACTCCAGGTCCGACTCCGGCGGCGCGGCGAAGAGGCAGAAGAGGCGCACCGTGTCGGCCCCGTGGCGGGCGATCAGCTCACCGGGGTCCACCACGTTCCGCTTGGATTTGCTCATCTTCTCCTTGCGGCCCACCACCACGGGCCCGCCGCACTTCTTGCAGATGCGGCGCTCGCCCTCGGATAGAACCTCCTCGGGGAAGAGGTAGCCGTCCTTCTCGCAGTGGGTGGTCTCCTTGCACACCATGCCCTGGGTGAGGAGCCGCGTGAAGGGCTCCTTGAACGGAACGAGCCCGAACTCGTGAAGAACGCGGGTGAAGTATCGGGAGTAGAGAAGGTGCAGGATGGCGTGCTCCACGCCGCCTATGTACTGGTCCACCGGCATCCAGTACGCCACGGCCTTGCCGTCGAACATGCCCTTGTCCCAGCGCGGGCTGCAGTAGCGCTCGAAGTACCAGGAGGACTCCACGAAGGTGTCCATTGTGTCGGTCTCGCGGCGGGCCTTGTCGTCGCCGCATTTGGGGCAGCGGGTCCTGGCGAAGAAGGGGTGCTCGGGAAGCGGCGATTTTCCGCCTGGAAGGAGGTTGGCGTCCTCGGGAAGAAGTATGGGAAGATCGCTCTCGGGAACCGGCACTATGCCGCAGTGTTCGCAGTGGATGACGGGGATGGGCGCGCCCCAGTAGCGCTGGCGGGAGATGCCCCAGTCGCGGAGCCGGAAGTTCACCGTCTTGCCGCCAAGCCCCTTTTCGGCCAGGTGATCCGCGATGGCCCCTTTCGCGTCCACGTTTCCCATGCCGTTGAAATCGCCCGAGTTGACCAGTTTCCCCTCGCCCACGTAAGCCTCGGTCATGGCGGCGGGCTCAAGGGTTTCGCCCTCGGGCGCTATCACCACTATGATGGGAAGCTCGTACTTCCGGGCGAACTCGAAGTCGCGCTGGTCGTGGGCCGGAACGCTCATCACCGCGCCGGTGCCGTACTCCATGAGGGCGAAGTTGGCGGTGTAAACGGGCATCCGCCGTCCGGTGAGCGGATTTATGCAATAAGCGCCGGTAAAGACACCCTCCTTCTCCAGCTCCTTTTCCTCGCGCCGCACCTTGTCGGGCCGGGCCATGCGCTCCACGAACTCGTTAACGGCCGCCTCCTGGGGCGTTCCCGCGGAAAGCACCGGGACCAGCGGATGGGCGGCGGCTAGCGCCATGAAGGTGGCCCCGCACAGGGTGTCGGGCCTCGTGGTGAAGACCCGTATGGTCTCGCTTCTGCCCTCCACCGCGAAGACGATCTCCGCGCCGTAGCTTTTCCCGATCCAGTTGGCCTGCATGGTGAGGACCTTCTCGGGCCAGCCGGGAAGCTTCCTGCAATGCTCCAGAAGGTCGTCGGCGTACTGTGTGGCCCGGAAGAACCACTGGGAAAGCTTCTTGGGGACAACCTCCTTGCCGCAGCGCCAGCAGCAGCCCGCCTCCACCTGCTCGTTGGCCAGGACCGTCTGGCATGTGTCGCACCAGTTGACGTCGGCCTCCTTGCGGTAGGCCATGCCCTTATCCAGCATCTTCAAAAAGAGCCACTGCTCCCAGCGGTAGTACTCGGGCTTGCAGGTGGCGAGCTCCCGGTCCCAGTCGTAGGAAAAGCCCATGCTTTTGAGCTGCCGGGTCATGTAGGCGATGTTTTCGTAGGTCCACTTGGCCGGGTGGGTGTTGTTGGCGATGGCGGCGTTCTCGGCGGGCATTCCGAAGGCGTCCCAGCCCATGGGGTGAAGGACGTTGAAGCCCCGCATCCTCTTGTAGCGGGCCACCACGTCGCCTATGGTGTAGTTCCGCACGTGCCCCATGTGTATCTTGCCGGAAGGATAGGGAAACATTTCAAGTAGATAATATTTTTCCCGGCCGGGCTCCTCCTTCACCTTGAAAAGGCCCGTCCGCTCCCACTCGGCCTGCCACCTGGCC
>JAKAGN010000021.1 GCA_021815525.1 Deltaproteobacteria bacterium | reverse complement strand
CTCTCCGGCCGGCAGGCTCACCACGGCCTCCCAGTAGCCGCCGTTTCCGGCCGGCCGCATGGGGATGGGGCTCCAATTGTTGAAGTTGCCGGAAAGCTCAACGCTGGCGGCATCCGGCCGGTAGATGACGAAGCGGTGGGCGACGAGGGCCGGGGCCGCCGGGGCCGGGCTTTTAGCGGGCCTTGCAAGAAGAAGGAACGCGAGGCAGGCGGCGAGTGCAAGCGGTGCGGCCGCCCAGCGCAGCGCCCTCCGCCGGGGCCTCGTTTTCGGCGCTTTTTGGCCGCCCGGCGGAAGGAACACGAGGTCCTCCGAAAGCCGGATCTCCTGGCGCACCAGGGCAAGGGCCTCCCGGGCGAAGGCCCGGTCCGCGGAAATCTCCTCCACAAACTCCGCCTTTTCCGGGAGCGAAAGCTCGTCGTCGATGTACTGGCTGATCAATAATTCCTTGGAATTCATGGCTTTTCTTCCAACATGGAGATAAGTTTCCTCCTGGCCCGATGGACCCGCACCTTGACGGCGGCCTCGGAAATGCCGCACACGAGGGCTATTTCCCTGTAAGTGAGGCTTTTTTCGGCCGCGAGCGCCAGCACCTCCCGCTCGGTCTCCGGCAGGCGAGCCAGGGCCGAAAGGGTCCGCCGGGCCCGTTCGCGGACCATGAACTCGGCCTCGGGGTCGGGTCCGGCGGGCTCGGTCAGGTCTTCGCGGTCCCGCTCGCGGTAGGCCTTGCGGTGATGGTCGCACACGAGATTCCGGGCCACGGTGAAAAGGAACGCCTTGGGATTCTCGATGTCTCCGTTGCGGGCGAAGCACCGGGTGAAGCTTTCCTGCATGATGTCCGCCGCCAGCTCGCGGTTTCCCGTCATGCGCACGAGGTAGCCGAAGACCCGGCCGCGCCACTCGGTATAGAACGATTCGAAATCCATCGAGGTCCCGGCGCCCTCCGAGGCTGTCCATCGCTCCGGGCGGGGCATTCCCCGGGCTTTGAGCCGGCCTTTCTTCCACCGGCTCTGTTTTATTATGACGGCGGGCCGCCCGAAAGGTTACCGGAAACCATCAAAAAATGACGGAAAGGATTTACGGGGGAAAGGCACCAGCGGGATGCAGCCCGGGCGGGAGCACAAGGAGCGCCGCCGCCGGAAGAATCGGCATCCGATGACTTTTCAATGTGTTCCCGCTCCGGGCATGAAAAGATAGCATCTGGAGGAGGAGCCTTGCCCTCCCCCCGTTCAGGTTCGGAAGACCTTCAGGTAGCCTTCCAGGGCCCCGCGGTACCTGGAAAGCGCCTCTTCATCCTGTCGCGTTTCGATGCCCCGGCTTGCGAAGTACCTGGCGGCGTTTTCGTAGTTCATCTTGGACAAGGCCTCGGGGTTTTCGATCTCGCCGTTTTTCAGCATGGCGCGCCCCATGGAGCGGCACTTCTTGTCGCGTTCCTTGCGGTCCATGCCCTTGGCGTCGTTTTCGGAAAAGACCCTCAGCACCACGAGGTAGGATTCCAGGTAGGTCTTCTGGAAGCGCGCCAGCACCATAAGCTTGCGCCGGCCCTGGGCGCTTATGTTGTAGGTGTCCGGCAGGCTCTGGTGAGGCATCAGCATGCCCTCGTCGATGAAGCTTTTTAAGGCCTTTCTGGTGTAGTGCTCGGCCGGGAGGTCCGGGTCGTAGTGGAACTCGTTCTTGAAGAGGTCCTGGAGGAAGCGGTAGTGGCCGTGAAGGTCCTCGGCGGAAAACTGGAATGCATCCTGGGACAGGATGGCGAGCGCCGTGAAGCCGGATGGCACCACGAAGGCTATCATGTTGTTCTTGTAGTATTCAAGACCGGCGCGGCCGCTTTCGGTAACGCTGTAGCGCGGATTTTCGTCCTGCTCGTCTCCCTCCGGAAGCCCTCGGCCCTCGCGGATGAGGAACTTGTCCGCAAGATAGGACGAAACCGCCTGGCGCACGGCGGAAGGCGGATCGAGGAGCGTGTCGGAAAGCTCGGCGCGGGCGGCGGCCAGGTGCGGCAGGAGAAGCTCCACGGACTTTAAAAGCTCCTCCTCGGAAAAGCTCTTGGGCAGGGCCGAGAGAATGGCCGCGGCTGTGACTGCGTGGGGGGTAACCACGGACACCTTGTTGATGGAAAGGATGATGCGGTGGCCGAGGTTCCGAAGGAGAGCCTCCTGCTCCTCGATCGTCATCTTGCCAAGCTCGACTGGAAAGCGGGCGAGGACGTCCGAAAGGCGCAAGGGCTCGTGGCAGCGCACGAAAATGGTGCCGAAACGTTTCTTGAGGAACTTCCGGGCCTTCACCATCTGGGAGAGGTTCTCGGCCTCCTTCTCGCCGCCCTCGATCTCGTGGAGGTAGGAGCCTTCCTCGATGACCCGGTCGTAGCCGATGGCGATGGGGCAGAAGTAGAGGTCCTTGACGGCGCCGGCCTTGTAGGCCGAAAGAATTATGGAAAGGAGCCCGAACTTGGGGAGCACCGCCTTGCCGGTCCGGCTGCGGCCGCCCTCGATGAAGAACTCTATGTTGAAGCCTTCCGAAAGGACCGCGGTGACGTAGTCCGCGAACACGCGGCCGTAAAGGGGCAGGCCCTTGAAGGAGCGGCGTAGGAAGAAGGCCCCGGAGTTGCGGAAGATGGTCCCCATCGGCCAGAAGGATAGGTTCTTGCCCGCCGCGATCAGGGGGCATGGCATGGCGTTCAAGTACATGAGATAGGAAATGACCAGGTAATCGATGTGGCTGCGGTGACAGGGCACCAGGATCAAGGGGCCCTTGCGCGCCGTGTTTTTGAGCATCTTCAGGTCCTCGGGGTCGTAGTCGATCCCGTCGAACATGTTGGTGGAAATCCAGCGCACGCATTGCCCAAGAAAGGCGATGGTCATGGTGTTGTACTTGGCGGCTATCTCCTCCAAGTAGCGGTCCGCCTGCCGGTGCGCGGATCTCTCGGACTTTTCCGTCTGGGCCGCGTGCTCCTTCAAGAAGTCCCGGAAATCGCCGTTCTGGAGGATGCGCTCCTTCAGCTCCTGCCGGGTCTTCAGGACCGGGCCCAGGATGCTTCGCCGCATGGCGTTCAGGCGCCCCACCAGCTCCATCCTGAGCACGTTGGAAAGGTAGGCGCTGCCGCGGCCGATGTGCTCGGGCCTGGATAGGAACTCCGAAAGGTCGATGGCCTCCCCGGTCTCGGAGATGGCCTTCTCCGGGATGGAAAAGACGCTGGCCGCGCGCCTGAACCAGCGGGGTTTCTCCTCGGTGCCGAACACGGTCTGGGTCACGGAGGTCTGGAAGCGCATGGGTTTCTTGCCGTAAAGAATGAGCTGCGGCACCAGGAAAACCGGTTTTTCGCTTTTGGCCTGGAACTCGATCAGGTGCGCCAGGGAGTCGTTTCCGGCCTTCACGAAGCGCCGGTAGAAGCCCTCTGCGTCCACCAGGGACACGAGCCCGGCATGGCCATCCGAAAGCTCGCGGGTGAAGTAGCCGGAGGCGTAAGGATCCGGCAGGCAGCGGAAACGGAAGACGTGCTCCAGCATGGCGAGGACTATCCTGAATGCCCGGGTCACGGGCTGCCAGAGCCATATTTTCTGATCGAAGGCCACCTGGGGAAAGGGTGCGCCCAGGGCCTTGAGACGCGAGTAAAGGAAAAGGAACTCGAAGCGGCTCTTGTACTTGGTGGCGTAAACGACGATTCCCTTCTTCCCCAGCTCCGAAAGCCGGCCTGCGTCATCGTCGGCAAAGGGAATCTTGGAGAAAAAGAGCCGCAGAAGGAGCTTGGCGAAAAGCCCGATCTTCGCCGGCAGGAACGAGGCGAAATGGTCGCGGCTTCGGCCTAGAAGCCAGTCGAAAAAGGCGCGCGGTTTTTCCCAGGTGCTCATGGGCGGATCTCCGGCTTGTTCGGGATTGTGTGGATTTGTTGTGAGATGGTGCCCCATGACGCGGCGCCGGGATCCGGCGGGGAAACGCCCGGGCGGGCGTCCGGACGCCCCGGTGGAAGCCGAAGCTAACAGAGCACACCTTATTTCGCAAGCCAATTCTGAAAAAACGCCGGCGAAGGCTTCGCTTAAGTGAACGCTCCTCCTCGGGGGAAGGGGGGACACTCCGCATCCCAGGCAATCCTTGCCTATGTCCGGCCGGGTTGCGAACGGCCTTGGTATTGACCCGCCGGTCGGCCGCAAAATCCCAAAGTCCGGGACGCCCCGCCCGGAGGCGCGGCATGTGCGTTTTGGGGGTTGACAATGCGGAAATGCTCCTATATGAACTTTCCGTCTAATGGTAGGACGTAAGGCGGCAAGCCGATTCGCATAAAAATCCGTTCAAAGGAGGTTGTGCAACATGGCTGAGGTTGAGTTCGAAGGCAAAAAGTTCTCCGTGGACGAAGACGGCTTCATCGACTCCTTCGACAGCTGGTGCAAGGAGTGGGTGCAGTACGTGAAGAAGCAGGAAGGCATCGACGAGCTCTCCGAGGAGCACTGGAAGATCATCAACGTCCTCCAGGACTACTACCGGAAGAACGGCATCGCCCCCATGGTGCGGGTGCTTTCCAAGGTCACCGGTTTCAAGCTCAAGCACATCTACGAGCTTTTCCCCTCCGGACCCGGCAAGGGAGCCTGCAAGATGGCCGGCCTTCCCAAGCCCACCGGCTGCGTGTAGTACAGGAACGCCGTTTTTTTCCGGCGGCGGCCGATTCGTGAGCCTGAAATCCGGGGGTTCCCCTCCGGATTTCAGGCTTTTTTTTTCGCGTTTGCGCTTAAAGGCCAACCATGACTTTTATTGTCAAAACCACCCGGCGCGAGGAGTTTGCGGACATCACCTCGCGCGTCGCGGACGCCGTCCGCGAAGCTGGCCTCGAAAAAGGCCTTTGCCTGGTTTTCGTGCCCCACACCACCGCGGGCGTCACGGTTAACGAGGGCGCGAATCTTGACGTAGCCACCGATATCCTGGCGGCCCTGGACCGTATGGCGCCCCGGGATTTCCCCTTCCGCCACGCCGAGGGCAACTCCCCGGCCCATGTCAAGGCAAGCCTCATGGGCTCCTCGGTGACCCTTTCGGTTGCGGAAGGGCGGCTCGTCCTGGGCGCCTGGCAGGGCGTGTTCCTCTGCGAGTTCGACGGCCCCCGCGCGAGGAAGGTGCTGGTGTCACTCATCCCCGAAAGGCTCTGAAATAATGGACGCGACGGATCGCCGCATCTTGAACCGCATCCAGTCCTTCCTTCCCCTTACGTCCCGCCCCTTCGCGGAGGTGGGCCGGGAACTGGGTCTTTCCGAGGAGGAGGTCATAGCCCGCGTCCGGGCCTTGAAGGATGGCGGCATCATCCGGCGCATAGGCGGCAACTTCGTGCCCAAGATGATAGGCTATGTGAGCACCCTCTGCGCGGCCTCCGTGCCTGAGGAGCGCCTCCTATCCTTCGTGAGCCACGTGAACGCGCAACCCGGGGTGACCCACAACTACCTGCGGCGGCACCGTTACAACGTCTGGTTCACCTTCATCGCCCCCGGCATGGAGGAAATCAAGAAACGGCTCTCCGCCATCGAGGAGGCGACCGGTGTTTCGGGCATCTTGAACCTTCCGGCCGCGCGGGTCTACAAAATCAAGGCGCACTTCAACCTGGACGAAGGCTGACGGCCTGCCGAAGGCCATGAATCCGGCCCTTTTAAAATCGGGATACCTTCAAACGGGGGCCTGGATGAAGCAGCATTCTCCGCGTCCCCTTTGTATGAGGACGACCCATGATCTACCTCGATCATAACGCCACCACCCCCGTGTGCAGCGAGGCCCGGGAGGCCATGCGGCCCTTTTTCGAGGCCGGGTTCGGAAATCCCTCCTCGGACTACCCCGTGGGCCGCGCCGCGCGCGCCGCGCTGGAGGAGGCCCGGAGCCGCACGGCCGCGGCCATCGGCGCCACGCCCGACGAGATCGTTTTCACATCCTGCGCCACCGAATCCAACAACACCGTGATCTTAGGCGCCGCCCGCGCCCTCAAGGACAAGGGCCGCCGCGTGGTCGCCACGGCTGTGGAGCACCCATCCGTCACAAACCCGGTCCTGCATCTCCTGGAAAACGGATGGGACGCCGAGTTCGTGGGGGTTGACGGCGCGGGCCGCGTGGATCCGGACGCCGTGCAAAAGGCCCTCCGGCCCGGGACCGTTCTCCTGTCGGTGATGCACGCCAACAACGAGACGGGCTCCATCCAGCCCGTGGCCGAGATAGGCCGCATGTGCCGCCAACGCGGCGTCCTATTCCACGTGGACGCGGCCCAGTCGATGGGAAAAATCCCCGTGAACGTGGGCGAAATCGAGGCGGATTTCCTGACCATCGCCGGGCACAAGATTTACGCGCCCAAGGGGGTGGGGGCCCTCTACGTCCGGCGCGGCGCGCCTTTCGAGCCACTTCTCCGGGGCGGAGGCCAAGAGCGCGGGCGCAGGGCGGGCACCGAGAACGTGGCCTTCGCAGCGGCGCTGGCCGCGGCCATCGAAGCCGCCACCCAAAACCTCGCGGACGCCTCCGCGCGAATGGCCGCCCTGCGTGACCGGCTCGTGACGCTCCTTTCCGACTCGGTTCCAGGGCTTGCTCAGAACGGCGACCCGGACAATCGCCTCCCCAACACCGCCAACGTCTCCTTCCCCGGCGTCTCCGGGGCCGAGGTCCTGGCCGCCGCGCCCGAGGTCCTGGCTTCCACCGGAGCGGCCTGCCACGCCGGGGCATCGGTCTCCCACGTTCTCGTCGCAATGGGTCTTTCCAGGGAGCGGGCCCTGGGGGCGGTTCGCCTGTCGCTCGGCCGCGCCACCACCCGGGACGAGGTGGAGGCCGCCGCCGCCGCAATGGTTCGGGCCTTCAGGATGCTGGCGGGATGAGGACGGGGGTGGTAACCCGCCCGGTAGGGAGAAGCGCCTTTTACCATAAGGGGGCCCGCCTTCCCGCGGCTCTTTCCCCTTTCAATCTTCCCTCTTTCAAAAAAACAAGCGGCCCCCCGGAATTTCTCCCGGAGGGCCGCTCTTTACTTACTCAGGCCGCCGCGAAGGCCGGCCAACTGCTCCCGTTTGTCCCGATTAGAAGGACATCACGATTTCGTGGAACAGGGAGTAGTTGTTGGTGAGCTTCACGCTGGAGTCGCCGAACTGCCAGAAGTCGCCGGCATCCAGGTAAGCCGCGATGGCTTTGTACTGAAGGTTGGGGTTGATCTGGTAAGCGACGGAGAAGTCATACTCCGAGCCGTAGTCCTTGCTCCACTTGTCGCTGAGCGGGGCCTCGGCCTTGGCGTTGCCGTACACGAAATTGAGGGCCAGGTTGTCGAAGGGCTTGTAACCGATGCCGAAGTAGAAAACCTTGGCGCCGTTCTGGCCCGTCATGCCGTAGCCGCTGATGTTGCCCACGCCCGGGCCGCCCAGGCCGGCGTAGAGGTCGTCGTTTTCCGTCGTGGTCAGGATCCAAAGCTTGTCCCAGTCGCCGCCCAGCGTGCCGAGGGTCTTAACCTTGGTGGCCTTGGGGTCGGAGCCCTGGCCGCCCATCCACGCATAGCCGATCTGGAAGCTGACGGGGCCGTAAGCGTACTGGCCTTCCAGGTTCCATGCCCAAGCGTCGAAATCCACATCCTCGAGGCCCTTGTTGACCCCGGAGTACACCTTGCGGTCAAACTCCATGGCCTTGCCGGTGCGCCAGAAAGCCTCGCCCTGAACCGTGAAGGCGTCGAACTTGGCGGTGAAGTAGGGATCGATGGTCCAGAAGTTCTGGTCGTACGGATGCGTCGAGAAGGCGATGTCGGACATGGACTTGTTATTGGTGTAGCCCAGAAGGATTCCGCCCACCAGGGGCTCGCTCTTGTAAACGCCGGCAAGCCAGTAGGTGGCGGTGTCGGAGTCGGAGTAATCCGGCGCCGGGTAGGTCAGGCTGTCGCGCTCGACGTTCTTCTCGAAGATGGCGATGACGGTGAAGTCGCCCATGGGCAGGGTGTACTTCAAACGGTCGCGCTCGGTCTCGTCATCCATGAAGGTGGTGCCGAACTGGGCGCCGGACATGCGG
The DNA here is from genome assembly GCA_021815525.1 of Deltaproteobacteria bacterium. Lineage (GTDB taxonomy): Bacteria > Desulfobacterota > Desulfobacteria > Desulfobacterales > Desulfatibacillaceae > JACRLG01. The sequence goes on along the minus strand of JAKAGN010000021.1, from coordinate 6,367 downwards.
CCGAACTCGAACAGGCCGTAGCCGGTCTTGATCTTCATCCAGGCGCGGTCGAAATCGAGCGTCTGATACTTGTTGTCGGCATCCGAGGTGCCGAAGCGCCGCTGATCCAGGGCGTCGAAGCGGGTCACCACCGACATGCTGTCGTTGATCACGAAGGTGGTCTGCAGCCGGAACCGCATGTCCATCCACGCGTGGGAGTTGTCGCTGGCATCCAGCAGAAGGCGGCTAGAATCATAATAGCCGCGCACCCGGTACTGCCCCTTGAACTCGGCCGTGACGGCCAGAGCAGGGGTGGCGATCGCGGCCACCAGGGCCAGGGCGATCACCGCAAACATGACCTTCTTCATCTGTCTTCCTCCTTGTTCTTTTTCCTCGTTGGTTGAATGAAACCAGGGATATCCCCTTCCAAGGGGCGATCCCGAAACGCTCCTCCTCAAGAGCGTTTCCCTCCGCGTGCGGGGCGTCAGCCCGTAATCCTTACGGTCTCACCTCCCTCCGCGACTCCCGGCTATACCACACCGGGTATATCATGCTTATCTATTTTAATGTTTATGACACCCAGCGCATAACTGTCAAGGAAAATTTTATAAGGGACTTATCATGATGAAAATTTTTACAAGGAATTCGTTGGGATGGAGATGATGGCCGTTTAACTGCCCATGATATTACGCGGCGCTTGCCATCCACGCAAGGCGCGGAATCCCGCCCCGACCCGTCTTTAGAAGTAAAAAAAACGGGGGAAGGCGCTTTTCCTGCAAAAGCGCCTTCCCCCGCTTGGGCTAAACCGGCCGGCGTCAGGGCGCGGGCGGAGCCGCCGAAGGCGCGCCGCCGGGCGCGGAATCCAGGTCCAGGGCCACGATGGTGGTGGAGTCCGAGGTCAGGCCCTTTTTCACCAGGGCGGCCACCAGCTCGAGCTTGCCGTCGTTGTCCATGTCTCCGACGGCGTAATCCTCCACGTAGCCCGGGAGCTTCCGGGTGGTCCAGGCCGGGGAGAGGCCCAGGCCGTCCCAGAAAAGCGCGAGGAACTCGGCCCCGTTGTAGCTGCGGTAGCGGGCGAAGAGACGGCCCGTGACTCCGCTGTGCTTGACCACGAGGATGCCCTCGCGCCCGTCGTGGCTGATGGGAATGAGCCGCTGGGGAATGTAGATCACGTTCCCCATGCCGTCCTGGGCCACATTGCTGGGGTTGGTGAGGAATTTTTCCGAGCCCCCCAGGGCCGAGTCGCTCATCCAGATTTTCTTGCCGCCCTTGTCGAAGAGGCGCAGGTTGTCATCCAGGCCCAAAACCGCCGTGCATGGGACTCCGGGATCGGCAAAAGAGCCGCTGGCGAAGCCGAACACGGAGTCGGCCTTGGATATGACGAGCCCGCCCGGAGCCGTTTCGTATCCGTCGCCAACGCGGGCAAGCTCGGAGACGCCCTCCAGGAGGACGTCGGTGACACCGCGCCGCTGCCCGAAGAGGACCGGTCCGCGCCCGGGGATGGCCGCCACCCGGAAGTACCAGCGCTGCTTCTCGGCGATGGGGGCGTACTCCTTGCCGTTCCATTCCAGGACAAAGGACTCCAGCTTGCCGCCGTTGGCGTTCACCGCCGAGACGAATATCTCGGCCCGGCCGTTGCCGTTCACGTCCGCCGCGTCCACCCAGACCTGGGTCACGTGGCCGGGGCGGGGAATCTCGGCCACCGTGGCGAAGCGGCCCTGCACCAGGCGGTAGATGTTGACCTGGCTTTTCCCGATGACAACCGTCTCCATCGCCCCGTCCCCGTCCGTGTCGGCCACGGCGATGCCCACGGCCTCGAAGGGGAGCGCGGGGCTGCGCCACATGTCGCCCTGCTGGGCGGGAGAGGCCACGAAGGAGGAACCCGCGGGAGCGGCCACGGCCGGAACGCCGGCCGGAAGCGGAGCCGCCGAGGGCTGGACCGCCTGATAGGGCGGAGCTACGGCCGGAGGCGCCGGAGCCGCGGAGACCCTGGGCGTGGGCGGCTCCTCCAGAAGCTTTTCCGGATGGGCGTAGGGCGAAACGGGCTCCTCCACCCGGACCTGGGACGGGGCGGGCGCCGCCGCGGAGGGCGCGGCGACCGGCAGGGCGGAGGGTCTTCCGAACACCCTTTGCCCTATCTCCGAGGCAAGCTCGTCCACCTGGGGGATGAGGTCACCGGCGCTGCGCCCGGCCTTGTGGAAGGTTAGGGCCGGGCCGGTTCCGGCCGTTTCCACCACGGAAACGTCCAGGCTGGCCGCATCCCCGAACACGGTGACCGATCCGTAGAGCACGTAGTCGGCCGAAAGGCTCTTGCCGAGCGCCCTGGCCTTTTCCACGGAAAGGAGCCCCTGCGCCTTTCCGAGGGACGGCTCCACCTGGTCGCTCGTGATTACGGAGACATGGTTCTCCCAGGCAAGGCGCGAGGCCAGCATGTCGCCCATGCCCTTTTTGAGGAACGACAGGTCCCTGTCCGCGTTAACCGCGAGCGGCGCGATGGCTATTGTCGACACGTCACCGGCGGCGGCCGTCGAGGAAAAAAGCGCAAGGAACGCCAGTAACGCCCCAAGAAGCAGCTTTTTGCTTTTCATGAATCGGTTTCTCCGTAAAGTGTCCGGCGGGCCGGAAAACGCGCCCTTAAGGAGCGCCCCACCGCGGGGCGCATCCGGGGCGATCCCGCCCCTTCCGGCGCTCCCCGTCACGGGGAGGGCGCGGAAGCGGGGGCGAGGTTTGCGAAATAACGCTTCATGGCCATGCGCGCGTAGTGGGCCGCGCGGGTGCCGATGAACTTGTCGTGGGCGACCACCGAGGCCACCACCAGGGCCTTGGTCCCGCCCTTCTGCCGCGCGAAGCCCACGAACCAGTCGTAACGGATGGAGTGCTCGACGCCGTCGTTCATGGACCCGGTCTTGCCGCCGAGATCGAGGAGCGACAGGACCGGGTCCTTCCCGTAACCCGCGAAGAGCCGGCGGGCCGTCCCCATCACGATGGTCTCCCCCATCATCCGCAGTATCTCCGCCGCGGTCTCGGAGCTGCAGACCCGCCCGACCTCCTTCTTCCGTCCTTCGTAGACCGCCTTTCCCGTCTCGTCCGTGACCTTGTCCACTATGGAGGGATCGAGGTAGGTGCCGCCGTTCACGAGGGCCGCCACGAAGGCCGCGCCCTGGATGGGGGTGATGAGGGTGGTGCGGTTGAAGCCGGAGGCCACCTGGGCCACCCCGAAATCGTCCCCGCTTTCCGGGAAGGCGCACACGGCCGTGGCCACGGGCACCTCCACGTCGAGACGGCGGCCGAACCCGAAGGAGCAGGCCTTGTCCCTGAGGTTCTCCGGCCCCACCACGTAGGCCCCTATGAGGCCGAAGGCCGGGTTCACGCTCTCGCCGAATGCCTCCTTCAAGGGCAGCTGGTTGTTCTGGCGGGCGGGGTCCGGCGTCACCTGGTTCTTGTAAAGGGTGTACTTGTTCCCCACGAAGCCCACCTGGGTGTCGGCCGTGAGATGGGCCAGGTCCACGGCGGCCGTGGCCGTGACTATCTTGAAGACCGAGGCCGCGGGGTAGAGATGCCCGAAGACGGGATGCTCCTTGTCGCCGTCGCGGCTGAAGCCGGCCACGGCCAGTATGCGGCCCGTTTCGGGGTCCATGGCCGCGAAGCCGATCCAGCGCGCGTACTGCGGGTCGATTATGCTTCGCATGTAGGGATTGAGGTCCGCATCCAGGGTGGGCGTAACCGTGTAGGTGCGGCCGCCCGCCTTGAGCTTTTGGGGCCCGGTCCAGGCATCGATGGCGGCGTTTCCTATAAGCGCCCGCACCTGGGCCCGCGTCCACCCGGAGGGGGGCATCTTGGGGGCCTTTTCGCCGCGTCCCGGAAGCCGCAAAAGCCCCGCGGCCAGGAGCCCCATGAGGGCTATGGCCGCCACGGAGGCAAGGATGAGGATGGCGGGGCTTCTGATCTCCTTCTGGCGGATGAGCCAGTCCAAGACTCCGCGCCAGGCCCGGCCCAGCCCGCCGGAAAAGGCGCGCCACGCAGCCGCGGACTCCTCGCGGGCCCGGCGCAGCCTGTGGGAAGGCTTTGCCGAACGCCGGGGCTCGCGGGCCTTCGGAACGCGCCGCGGGCGGGACGGCTCGGGTGCTGAGGCCTCCGCCTCCCTTTTCTTCCTCTTCTTCTCACGGGCGGCCTTGGCTTCGCGCTTCAAGCCATCCTGATACGACCGCCACTTGCTTCCCGGCTCTTCCATGGGCTCGGCCCCGCTCCTTCAGCGCACCACGGCGCCGTTTTCCGCGGGGCTCTCGGGGCGGGAGAGGCGAAGTCCCGCCTCGTCCACGGCCGCCAGCACCATGCCCTCGGAGGTTACCCCCATGAGGCGCGCGGGTTTCAGGTTGGCCACCACAATGACCTGCTTGCCCACCACGGCCTCCGGCTCGTAATGGGCGGCGATCCCCGCCACCACCGTGCGGATCCGGCCCTCTCCAAGGTCCACGGCAAGCTTCAGGAGCTTCTTGGCGTTGGGAATCTTCTCCGCCGCCGTCACGGTGCCCACCCTAAGATCCACCCGTGCGAAATCCTCCAGGGAAATCTCGGGCTTAACCGACGGGGCCGCCGGTTTTTCGGGGGGCGGGGCCGGGGCGGCCTTCTCGACGGGCGGCTCGATGCGGGGAAAAAGGGCGCGGGGCTTCTTAAGGGCCGCGCCGGGCGCAAGGAGGCCGAAGTCCGATCCCGCGCCGGGCACGGCCCCCAGGAGATCAGCCATGCGGAGCGCGGTTTCGGGCATTACGGGCGCTATCAGCTCCGAAACCACCCTAAGGCCCTCCAGGAGGTTATAGAGCACCAGATCGAGCTGCCCGCGCGCGGCCTTGTTCCTGGCCAGGACCCAGGGGGCGTTGGTGTCCACGTACTTGTTCATGCGGGAGATGAAGTCCCACACGGCCGAGAGGCCCTTCTGGAAGGCGAACTCGCCGAAGGCCTCGACGTAGACGGCCGCCGCCTCCGAGGCCTCGGCCGAAAGCCCCAGGCCCGTCTCGGATTCGAGCGCCTCGTCCCTTTCCGGGACCTTGCCCTCGCAGTACTTGTGGGCCATGGTGAGGACCCGGCTCGTGAGGTTCCCGAGATCGTTGGCCAGATCAGCATTGATGCGCGCCACCAGCGCGTCCTCCGAGAAGGAGGCGTCCAGGCCGAAGGTCATCTCCCGCATCAGGAAGTAGCGGAAGGCCTCCACTCCGTACTTTTCGGCGAGTCCCAGGGGGTCCACGACGTTCCCCAGGGACTTCGACATCTTGGCCTCCGCCACGTTCCAGTAGCCGTGGACGTTCAAATGCCTGTAGAGCGGGATGCCCGCCGCCTTCAAAATGATGGGCCAGTAGATGCCGTGGGGCTTCACGATGTCCTTCGCCACCAGGTGCTCCACGCTTGCCCAGCGCCGGCCGAAGTCCGGGCGGTCCGGGTAGCCCGCGGCCGTAAGGTAGTTCACCAGCGCGTCGAACCACACGTAGGTGACGTAGTTCTCGTCGAAGGGCAGCGGAATCCCCCACTGGAGCCGCGATTTGGGCCGCGAGATGCACAGGTCCTCCAGGGGCTCCTTCAAAAAGCCCAGGACCTCGTTGGCGTAGCGCTGGGGCCTGATGAAGCCGGGGTTTTCCCGGACCTGCTCCACCAGCCAGTCACGATGGCGGCCCATCTTGAAAAAGTAGTTGGACTCCTTGATGAGCTTGGGCTCCACGGCGTGGTCCGGGCACTTGCCGTCTACAAGCTCGCGCTCCAGCACGAAGCGCTCGCAGCCCGTGCAGTAGAGACCCTCGTACTCGGCGAAGTGGATGTCCCCGGAGTCGTAGAGCTTCTGGAGGATTTTCCGCACAGTCTCCATGTGGCCGGGCTCCGTGGTGCGGATGAAGCGGTCGGGCTCGATGGAAAGCCTGGGCCACAGGTCGCGGAAATGGCCGCTCATGCGGTCCACGTACTCCTTGGGGGAAAGGCCCTCCTTCCGGGCCGCCTCCACGATCTTGTCCCCGTGCTCGTCGGTGCCCGTAAGAAAGAAGGTGTCACGGCCGAGGGCCCGCCGGAAGCGCCGGGCCACGTCCGCCACGATGGTGGTGTAGGCGTGCCCCAGGTGGGGCCGCGCGTTCACGTAGTAGATGGGGGTGGTGATGAAAAAGGACTCGCTCATGATGATGGAAACACTCTCTTCCGTGCCGAAATGGTGTTGTGGGGCGGAAACCTACGGAAACCGCTTTGTTCGGAATGGGTTCTGCTCCGCGGAAAAACGGCGCAAGGCCTTCCCCTAAGTCTCGTCCGTGCCTTCGGGGAAAAAATAAGGCGCGTCGCCGGCCGCGTCCTCCTCGGGCGGAGCTTCCCCGCCGCCGCTTTCCCGGGCCTGGACCGCCCGGTTATCCCCTTCAGA
>JAKAGN010000405.1 GCA_021815525.1 Deltaproteobacteria bacterium | reverse complement strand
CATCCGAGGCCGTGAAAGATCGCGGGGGAGGGGGAAAACCTTTTCTGCGAAAAGGTTTTCCCCCTCCCCCGCACCCCCTCCCCCTTTCCAAAAGGCCCGGGGGCGCAAACCGCCCCCGGACCCCCGCTGTGCGCGCGGCGCGTCGCTGCGCAACGCGCCGCGCGGAAAATCCAGGGCTTCGCATCCCGCCGCCCGGAGCTTGGTAAGGCTAAGCAAGCTCCGGGATGCATGGAAGTCCGGAGACGATCCCAGACGGCGGGAGGATGAGAAAGACGGAAGGAGCCTCTTCTCCGCGCGACCGGGCTTCAAGGGGTGAAATGCGAAGCCCTCTATTTGCCTGCGGAGCGTGCGAGAGCACGCGGAGCCATTATCGGGGGTCCGGGGGGACGTAGTCTCCCCGGCCGCCGGAGGCGCTTTTGCTTTTCGCCTTTGGCCTTTAAAAGGAGCATCACCATGAAATCCGAACATTCCGAGGCTTCCGGCGCCGAGAGGGTGGGTGTTTACATCTGCCACTGCGGCGGCAACATATCGGACTCCGTGGACGTGGAAAGGGTGGCGGAGGCGGCGCTGGGGCTTCCCGGGGTCAGCGTGGCGCGCACCAACTCCTTCATGTGCTCGGACCCCGGCCAGGACCTCATTAGGAAGGACGTGGAGGAGGGCCTGGTGAACCGCGTGGTGGTTGCCTCATGCGCGCCGGCGCTCCACGAGGCCACCTTCCGCAACACCCTGCGCCGCGCCGGGCTCTCGCCCTTTCTCTACGAGCACGCCAACATCCGGGAGCAGGTCTCCTGGGTTCACCACGGCCCGGCCGCCACGGAGAAGGCCGGGGTCCTAGTGGCCGCGGCGGCGGCCAAGGCGCGGCTTCTCGAACCCCTTAGCGCCATCCGCGTCGAGGCCGCGCGCCACGCCACGGTCATCGGTGGCGGCATCGCCGGGATGCGGGCGGCGCTCTCCCTCGCCGCCCGGGGCGTCAGGGTCCTCCTGGTGGAAAAGAGCCCCTTCCTGGGCGGCCGCCTGGCGCGCCTCTCGCGCCTTGCACCCACCGGCGAGGACGCGGCCGGGGTCATCGCGGCCCTCGCGGAAAAGGTCCTGGGGGACCCGGCCGTCACCGTCATGGCCTCCTCGGAGATCACGTCCTTCAAGGGCTTCGTGGGAAACTTCGACGTCACGGTGAAGACGGAGCCGGCCGGAAGCGGCGAGTTAGCGCCCGGCGCCTTCGCGCCCGGCCTGGGCGTCCTCGCGCCGCCCCCCGCCGCCGGGGAAACCGCGGTCCGGACCGGCGCCATCGTGCTGGCCACGGGATTTAAGACCTACGAGCCCCGCGAAGGGGAGTACGGCTTCGGCGGCTCGCGGCCGGTCGTCACCCTCGAAAGGCTCATCGCGCTCCTCAAGAACGAAAAGGGCTCCGGTGGGACCCTCACGGTGGACGGAAAGCCCGTGCGGCGGCTCGCCATGATCCACTGCGTGGGCAGCCGCCAGATTCCGGGCGTCCACGAGCCCGGGCCGGAGGGGAACGTGAACGAGCACTGCAGCCGCGTGTGCTGCGCGGCCGTTCTCCAGGCCGCGCGGGAAATCCGCGGGCGCTTCCCGCAAACCGCGGTCTTAGACTTCTACCGCGACATCCGCACCTACGGCCGCGGCCAGGAGGCCCTCTACGAGGAGGCCGCCAAAAACGGCGTGGTCTTCCTCCGCTTCGAGCCCGAAAGCCCCCCCGAGGTCGGCGCGGGTGGCGGCGGCTTCCCTATTTCCATAAAGGTGCGCGACACGCTCTCCTACGGCGAGGAGGTCGAGGCCGGCGTTGATCTCGTGGTGCTGGCCGCCGGCATGGAGCCCGGCGACACCGCCTCCCTTGTGGAGATGATGAAGCTCCCCGTGGGCGCGGACCGCTTCCTCCTGGAGGTCCACCCCAAGCTCAAGCCCGTGGAGGTGGCCAGCGCCGGGATTTTCCTGGCCGGCGCCTGCCAGGCCCCCATGGACGCCGGCGAGGCCGCGGCCGCGGCCCAGGCCGCCGCGGTCAAGGCCGCAGGGATCCTCGCCCGGGGCTTTGTGGAGCTTGACCCCTACGTGGCCCGGGTGGACGAAAGCCGCTGCCAGGGCTCCGGGGCCTGCGTGGCCGCCTGCCCCGCGGACGGCGCCTTAAGCCTCGCCGAATCGGAAGAGGAGGGCCGCGCCGTCAGGAAGGCCCGGGTCAACCCGGCCCTCTGCACCGGCTGCGGCCTCTGCGTGGCCGCTTGTGAAAACCGCGCCATAGACGTGCTGGGCTGGCGCCTCGACCAGTACGAGGCCGTGGTGGACGCCATCGCGGCGGCGTGACGGCGAAGGGGGAAGCGGAAAGGATAGCGGGGGGAGGGGGCGCGAACCGCCCCCGGACCCCCGATATGCGCCGGGCCTTGCTTCGCAAGACCCGACGGGTTTCCAGGGCTTCGCATCCAGCCGCCCGAAGCCTGGAAAGACATAGAAAAGAACGATTCGGATGCGAACGGCCGAAAAAGGATCTGGAGAGAATCATGAGCGCAAAACCGGACAAGGAAGCCATGAAAAGGCTCAGGGAAGAGCGCAGGGCCCAGGTGGAGCGGGCCCAGGCCGCCATCAAGAAGCAGGCCGCGGAGATGAAGAAGGTGAAGGAGAAGCTGGCGGGCCAAGGCGCGACCGCGCCGGACATCGCCCGCGCCACGGGCCTTCCCGCCGCCCGGGTCCTGTGGTGGGTGGCGGCCCTCAAAAAGTACGGCGAGGCCGTGGAGGGCGAAAAATCCGGAGACTACTACCTTTACAGGCTGGCGGAAACGGCCGGGGGGGAAGAAGCATGAGCGCGTCGATCCGTCCCGAGTTCGCGGGGGAGCTTGAAAAGTACGGCGCAAAGGGCGTCTCGGCCTGCTTCAACTGCGGCAACTGCACGGCGGTGTGCGGGCTTTCGACGAGCGGGGCTCCCTTTCCCCGCAAGCTCATCCGCGCGGTGCAGCTGGGGCTCACCGACCGCATCGCCGAAAGCCCCGAGCCCTGGCTCTGCTACTACTGCGGCGAGTGCAGCGACACCTGCCCGCGCCAGGCCGACCCCGGCGAGACCATGATGGCGCTCAGGCGCTACCTCACGGCGCGTTACGACGCCACGGGCATCTCGCGGCTCTTCTACACCTCTAAGGCCTTCGAGATCGGCTCGCTCCTCTTCGTGGCCTTCCTGGTGGGCCTTTGCTTCCACCTTTTCCACGGCCCGGTCATCGCCTACCGCATGGCCTTGAACGTGTTCGCGCCCGTCAAGGTGATGGAGATACTGGACCTCGTCCTCCTGGTGCTCCTGTCCACGGTGCTCCTTTTAAACGCTTCCCGCATGTTCCGGCTGGTTATGGGCGATCCCGGCCAGTACCCCAAGCTCTCCCTTGCCGCGAGGCAGGAGGCGGGCAACATCACCATA
>JAKAGN010000404.1 GCA_021815525.1 Deltaproteobacteria bacterium | reverse complement strand
GCCCCGTGCATATCGGGGGGCCGGTGGGGTTTCAAGCCCCCGGAAGCCTGTGGCGTGCTTTTCTCTTAGCTTTTAGCCCAGGGCGCTGTCCGGGATGTCCGCGTTGGTGGAGACGTTCTGTACGTCGTCGCAGTCCTCGAGGGTTTCCAAGAGGCGCACCATCTGCTCGGCCTCCTTGCCGGCGAGTTCGACGGTGGTCTGGGGGATCATGGCGATTTCGGCGTCGGAGAAGGGGATGCCGGCCTTTTCCAGGGCCTCCTTGACGCTTTCGAAGTCCTCGGGGGCGGTCAGGACATCGAAGCCGTCGTCGGTCTCCTTCACGTCCTCGGCTCCGGCGTCCAGGGCCGCCTCCATGACCTGGTCCTCGGAGGCCTTGTCCTTGGGCACGGTCAAGCTGCCTTTTTGGGAGAACATCCAGTTGACGCAGCCGGCCTCGCCAAGGTTTCCGCCGCACTTGGAAAAGATGTGCCGCACGTCAGCGGCCGCCCGGTTCTTGTTGTCGGTAAGGACGTTCACGAGGACCGCCGCGCCGCCCGGGCCGTAACCCTCGTAGATGAACTCGTCGTAGCTGACGCCCTCTATTTCGCCGGTGCCCTTCTTGATGGCGCGGTCGATGTTGTCCTTGGGCATGTTCTCGGCCTTGGCCGCCAGGACCGCCGTCCGGAGGCGCGGGTTGCCGTTGATGTCACCCCCGCCCATGCGCGCGGCCACGGTGATTTCCTTGATGAGCCGCGAGAAAATCCTGCCCCGCTTTGCGTCGGCGGCGCCCTTCTTGTGCTTGATGGTGGACCATTTATTGTGGCCAGACATTCCTCTTACCTCCCCTTGCGGACGTTTTTTTCAAAAGCCGTCGGTCTTTAACCGTTTTTTTTCTTTGTGGCAACAACGTAAATTTCCCGGCTTTCCCTGCGGCAGGCCGCGGGCTTGGCGAGCCTCACTCCGGCGAAATTTTTTTTGACGGCGGCCAGGAACGAGTCGAAGCCCTCGCCCTGGAAAATCTTGCACACGAAGATACCCTCGCTTCCCAGAAGCAGGATGGCGAGCGACAGGGCCATCTCGCAAAGGCCCGCCGATCGGAGGGCGTCCACGTCCTTGTTGCCCGTGGTGTCGGGGGCCATGTCGGAGAGCACCACGTCGAAGGGGCCGCGGAGCCGCTCCCGCTCCTCGGGCGAAAGGGCGAACACGTCCGCCGCGAAGCTTTCGGCGTTTTTCGGAAGGGTCACGGAAACGGGGTTGCGGTCGAGCCCCACCGCGCGTCCCTTGGGGCCCACGCGCCGCGCCGCGTAAAGGAGCCAGGAGCCCGGCGCGCAGCCGAGGTCGAGCACCCTGTCCCCGGGCCGGAGCAGGCGGAAGCGCTTGTCCATCTCCTCCAGCTTGTACACGCTCCGGGCCGGGTAGCCCTCCTGCCTGGCCCGCTCCGCGTAGGAGTCGAACCAGGGATTTTTCCGGCTCATAGCACTTTTTGGATTTTTCTTCAATGGCTCACGCAAGGGTCTTGTGGAAGCGCCGCACCGCAAGGGTGAGGGTTATGACGCCCAGTATGGCCAGGGCCAGAAGCTCCCGCCATAGTATCTCGACCCCCACGCCCTTGAGGAAGATTCCCCTCAGGATCACCAGGAAGTAGCGCAAGGGGTCGGCTATGGTAAGAATCTGTATGGGTTTCGGCATGTTGGCGATGGGGAACATGAAGCCCGAAAGGAGCATCGCGGGAAAGTAGAAGAAGAAGGTGCTCATCATGGCCTGCTGCTGGGTGTTGGAGACCGTGGAGATGAAAAGGCCGATCCCCAGCGCCGTCATGAGAAACAGGAGCGCCGAGAAGAAGAGGAGGAGCAGGCTCCCCCTTATGGGCACCGCGAACCAGGTGACCCCCACCACCGTCACCACCACGGCGTCGAAAAGGGCGATCAGGGCGAAGGGCGCGGTCTTGCCCAGGATGAACTCGAAGGGCGAGATGGGCGTCACCATGATCTGCTCGATGGTGCCCACCTCCTTTTCCCGCACTATGGCCATGCTGGTCAGCATGAGGGTTATCAGGGTCAGGAGTATGGCGATGACGCCGGGAATGAAGAAGTTGCGGCTTTCCAGGTTCTCGTTGAACCAGGCCCTTGTCTCGGCCGTCACCCGCTGCGGTTCTATTTTTGTTCCGGTCTGCTTAAGGAAACGGTCGGTTATGAGTTCCTCCGAGTACTGGGACACGATCCTGGAGCCGTAATCGAAGAGGATGCGCGCCGTGTTGGAGTCAGTGCCGTCCACCACGAGCTGCACCACGGCCGTGCGGCCAGCGGCCAGCTTCTTTGAAAAATCCGACGGGATCTCCACAACGGCCTGCACCCGGCTGTGGTCCATGAGGTCCTGGACCTCCGCCGGGCTCGACGGCTTCTCCGCCAGCGTGAAGTAGCCCGACTCCACGAAGCGCGCGATCAAGGTGCGGCTCTCGGGGGTGTTGTCCCGGTCGTAGACGGCCAGCGCCGCGTTCTTGACGTCGGTGTTCACGGCGTAGCCGAAAAGGATGAGCTGGATGACCGGCATCACCAGGACCATCTGCTTCATCCGGGGGTCCCTAAGGACCTGGATGAACTCCTTTATCATCATGTGATGGATGCGTTCGAGCATGTCAGGCGAGCTTCTTTTTGAATTTTACGATGGATAACAGCACCATGAACGCGCCGAAGGCAACCAGGAGCAGCGTCTCCTCCCAGAGTATGTCGAGCCCCACGCCCTTTAAATATATGCCCTTCAAGATGGAGACGAAGTAGCGGGCCGGAACCAGGTAGGTCACCACCTGGATGGCGTGGGGCATGTTGCTTATGGCGTAGGTGAAGCCGGAGAGGAGAAACGCCGGCAGGAACGTGAGCACCATGGAAAGCTGCGTGGCCATGAGCTGGTTCTTGGCCGCTATGGAGATGAAGACCCCCATGGACATGACGCCCGCCATGAAGATGGTGGCCATGCCGAAAAGAAGCGCGGAGTTTCCACGCAGGGGGACCCCGAAAAGGAACTCGCCCATGAAAATGGCGATGGCCACGTCCGTGAAGGCTATGCCGAAGTAGGGCGCAAGCTTTCCGATGACCAGCTCGGAGGCCTTGACGGGCGTGGCGATCAGCTGCTCCATGGTGCCGCGCTCCCACTCCCGCGCCACGGTGAGCGAGGTGAGCATGGCCGCGATCACCATCATGATGACGGCGATGAGCCCCGGCACGATGTAGTTCTTGGACTTCATCTCCTCGTTGAACCATACCCTGGGCCGCACCTCCAGGGGCGGGTCCAGGGGCCTCATGCCCTTGCGCCTCACCTCGTTCATCAGGATGTCCTGGGAGTAGGTCCTGACGATGACGTCGGCGTAGCCTATGGCGATGGTGGCCGTGTTGGAGTCGCTGCCGTCCACGATGAGCTGCACCGAGGCCTTGCGCCCCGAGGCCA
>JAKAGN010000403.1 GCA_021815525.1 Deltaproteobacteria bacterium | reverse complement strand
CTCGATGCTTACCCAATCCGCCCCGAATCTCTTGACTAAAAGGTCCCGAAAGGGCAAAGATGCCCGACGGCTTTCCCTTTCCGGCACTTTCGACTCGAACGGAGAATCAAATGGCCAAGCGACCCTCGTGGGAAAAAGACATCGAGCACAAGACCGTGGTGACCCAAGACGGCGTGTCGATCCGTTACATGTGCCTGGGGGACCCCGAAAAAAAGAGCGTGGTGGCCTTCGCCAACGGTCTCGGCGGCCGCCTTTACTCCTTCTGGCCCCTGGTGGACGCCCTCATGGAGAACCACCGCATAATCACGTGGGACTACCGGGGGCTTTTCGAGTCCGGCTCGCCCAAGACCACCCGGCATCTTTCCATCCCCAACCACGCCCGGGACCTGGCGGCCGTCATGGAGGCCGAGAAGATCGACTCGGTGAAGCTCATCGGCTGGTCCATGGGGGTTCAGGTGGCCCTGGAGTTCGCCACCCTCTACCCCGAGAACCTGGAGCGCATGGTCTTGATCAACGGCACCTACGGCCGGGCCCTCATGACGGGCTTCCAGCCCTTCTTCACGCTTCCGGGCATGGACCGGCTCCTGCACTTCGCCATCGACACGGCCCGCGCGCACCCGAAGATTTCTCGCGCCGTGACCGCGGTGGGCGGCTCCAGGAGGATCATCGGGCCCCTCGGGGGGCTCTATGGGGCCATACGCCGCAACCCCAAGATACGGGACATCCTGGAGGTCTATACCGAGGACGTGCTGGGAAAAAGCTTCTTCAATTATTTGAGGCTGTTCCAGGAGCTGGACGCCCACTACTCATTCCATCACTTAAAAGAGATCAAGCATCCCACCCTCATCATCTACGGCGATCTCGATTTCCTGACGCCCGCGTACCTGTCCCGGCGCATGAAAAAAAGGCTCAAAAACGTCTCCACCATGCACCTGTGGCTGGGCACCCACTTCGTGCTCCTGGAGTACCCGGAAAAAGTCAGCCGCGCGGTGGCGAAGTTCTTCGCGGAATGAAAAGAGCAAGTTGGGGTGGAAAGCCAGCATGACCCGGCGGACGAAAAGGCTCCTCTTGGCGGTTCCGGCGCTTTTTGCCGCCGCTCTCGCGGGCATGGGCTTTCTTCTTTACGCCAACCGCGTCACGACGCGGGTCACCGCCTTGGACCGCGCCGCCATCGCCCGCTTCATGGCCGCCGGCGGAGTGCGCCTGCCCCCGGCCGGGCTGCCCGACATCGACCGCCAGATAGCGTTCATAGGAAGCGTCCAGGCCGCGGTGATGAAGCTGGTTCCCGGAAACACGGGGATCCCCCAGGGGCAGCCCCGTGAGCCGGCCGATTTGTGGCGCACGCGCTCGGGCCTGTGCTACGACAGAAGCCGGCTGCTGGAAAAGATTTTCCGCTCCTACGGCTTCACCGTGCGCCACGCGGCCCTCTACGCCGCGCCCGCCGGTAGCGGCATCCTGACCGTGCTTTCGCACCCGGGCCTTTCCTCCCACGCCGTGACGGAGGTGAAAACCGTGAAGGGCTGGCTCCTGGTGGACTCCAACGCCCCCTTCCTGGCCCTGGACGCCAAGGGCTTTCCCGTTTCCCTCTCCCAGATGTCCCGGGACGCCGACCGGCGCGAAATCATCTACGACAAGCGCTACGCCGCCGCCATGAACCCCTTCTACCGCAAGCCCTTCGTGATAGTCTACGGGCTCTACTCAAGGCACGGCGGCTTCTACCCGCCCTACAACCGGATCCCGGACGTGAACTGGAAGGAAGCCGCAGACAACCTCTGACCGCCGGTCCCCGGCCCGCAAGGATGCTCGTCAATGGATGGCTACGACTACGTCATAATAGGCAGCGGCTTCGGGGGCAGCGTCTCGGCCTTGAGGCTTTCGGAAAAGGGCTTCCGGGTTGCGGTCCTGGAGCAGGGGCGCGCGGTGGGCCCCAGTGAAATGGAGGCCGCGGCCGGGTCGTTGCGCAAGTTCGCCTGGATGCCGCCCCTTTCGATGCACGGCTACTTCGTCCAGCACATGTTCCGGCACATCATCATCGTGGGGGGCGTCGGAGTCGGCGGCGGAAGCCTCGTGTACGCCGCGGTGCTGCTGCGCCCCAAGGCGGCCTTTTTCCGCGACCCCGCCTGGGCCGGGCTTTCCGCCGACTGGCAGGCGGAGCTTGAGCCCCACTACGCCACGGCCGAACGGATGCTGGGCGTAACCCGCAACCCCCGGCTCTCCCGCATGGACGAGCACCTCAAAAAAACCGCCCGCCTGATGGGCGCGGAAAAGACCTTCGGCCCGGTCAAGAACGGCATCTTCTTCGGCGAGCCCGGCGCCACGGTGGACGACCCCTTCTTCGGCGGCGAAGGGCCCCGGCGCACGGGCTGCGAGTACTGCGGCGAGTGCCTGGCGGGCTGCGCCAAGAACGCCAAGAACAGCCTGGACAAGAACTACCTCCACCTGGCCCGCAACAGGGGGGCGGCGATCCTGCCGGAACGAAGGGCCGTCAACATCATCCCGCTTCCCGGCGGCGATTACGTCATCGAAACCCGCGACCTAAAAGGCCGCATCGCCGCCCCGGTCCGGGCCGGCCGCGTGATCGTGTCGGCCGGCGTGGTGGAAACCCTCCGCCTTCTCTTCCGCTGCCGCGATACCACCCGCACGCTTCCCAATGTCTCGCCCCTTCTGGGGACCCTCGTGCGCACAAACTCCGAGGCCATCGTTGGCATAGTCCACCCCGGGCCCGACCCGGACCTCACCCGCGGCACCGCCATAACCTCCGACTTCTACCCGGACTCTTCCACCCACGTCACCCAGAACCGCTTCCCCACGGCCTACGGCTTCATGAAATGGTACGTGGGGCCGCTCGTGGACGACCCCGACCCCGGCCGCCGCGCCCGGAAGACCCTCCTGGCGTTCATCTCCCGCCCCCTGGCCTCGTCGGTCTCCTTCCGGGCCTCGCGCTGGCGCGAACGCATAAGCGTCCTCACGGTGATGCAGAACCTCGACAACCGCCTCGCCTTCGTCCACCGGCGCTCGCTCCTCTCCCCCCTCACCCCGCGCCTGGAATCCCGCCCCGTGCCCGGCAAGGAAGCGCCCTCCTACCTCCCGGTGGCCAACGAGGCCGCCCGGGCCTTCGCCCGCGCCTGCGGCGGCACGCCCGTGAACGTCCTCACCGAGTCCCTGGGCGGCATATCCTCCACCGCCCACATCCTGGGCGGCTGCCACATGGGCCGCACGGCCTCCGACGGCGTCATCTCCACCTCCCACGAACTCTTCGGACACCCCGGACTCTACGTGGTGGACGGCTCGGCCGTCTCCGCCAACGTGGGCGTAAACCCGAGTCTCACCATTACCGCGATGGCGGAACGCGCCATGAGCCTCATACCGGCAAAGAAAAAAGCACCGGCCAATTTCCTGAAAAACAACATATCCATCGATAAA
>JAKAGN010000402.1 GCA_021815525.1 Deltaproteobacteria bacterium | reverse complement strand
AAAAAGGGTTCCCCCCTCCCCCCGCAAGTCCCCCGGAACGCATTTTCAAGCGGACGGTGACATGATGGAAGATTTCGACAGACCCCGCGAGGCATGCGGCGTGTTCGGCGTGCACGATCACGAGGAAGCGGCGCGGCTCACCTACTTCGGGCTTTACGCCCTCCAGCACCGGGGCCAGGAGTCGGCCGGGATCGCGGTTTACCGCGACGGCAACCTGGTGGCCCACAAGGGCATGGGGCTGGTCTCGGACGTCTTTTCCCACCACGCCATGTCGCTTCTGGGCGGGCGCACGGCCATAGGCCAGGTGCGCTACTCCACCACCGGCGGCTCGGTCATAGCCAACGCCCAGCCCTTCGTGGTGCGGCACAGGAAGCGCTCCTACGCCGTGGCCCACAACGGCAACCTGGTGAACGCCCACATCCTTAGGGACGAGCTTGAGAAGACCGGCTCCATCTTCCAGACCACCATGGACACCGAGGTCTTCCTCCACCTTTTCATCAAGAACCTCGATAAGGGCCTGGAAAGCGCCCTCACGGAGAGCGCCAGGAAGGTCAAGGGCGCGTTTTCATTCGTGATGCTCACAAGCGAGGGCGAGCTGATAGGCCTTAGGGACCCCCACGGCTTCCGGCCCCTGTGCCTGGGAAAGGCCAACGGCAGCTATGTGCTGGCCTCCGAAACCTGCGCGCTGGACCTCGTGGGGGCGCAGTTCGTGCGGGAGATCGCCCCGGGCGAGATCGTCATCATAACCAAGGACGGCGTACGGAGCCTCTCGGCGGGCGCTGCGGAGCGCGGGGCCTTCTGCATCTTCGAGTTCATATACTTCGCCCGGCCCGACTCCGACATCATGGGGCACAACGTCTACGAGATGCGCAAGGCCATGGGCCGCAACCTGGCCCGGGAGTCCACGCCCAAGGCGGACCTCGTGATGCCCTTCCCGGACTCCGGCAACTACGCGGCCCTGGGCTTCTGCGAGGAGTCGGGGCTTCCCTTCGAGATGGGGATGATAAGGAACCACTACGTGGGCCGCACCTTCATCCAGCCCAGCCAGTCCATGAGGGACTTCGGCGTGAGGGTGAAGCTGAACCCCGTGAAGAGCCTTTTGAAAGGGAAAAGGATCGTCATCGTGGAGGATTCCATCATCCGCGGCACCACCGCCAAGACCCGCGTGAAGGCCCTCCGGGAGCTTGGGGTGAAGGAGATCCACATGCGGGTCTCCTGCCCGCCCCACCGCTTCGCCTGCCACTACGGGATCGATTTCTCCACCCGCGGCGAGCTTGTGGCCACCGACAAGACCACGGACGAGCTGGCGCGCCTCCTGGGACTCGATAGCCTCCACTACCTCTCCCACGAGGGGCTCCTGGCCTCGACAGGCGACGCCGACGCCAAAAACCTTTACTGCCGGGCCTGCTTCGACGGCCGCTACCCCGTGGACTTCGACGCGGCCTTGACCAAGGACTGCCTGGAGTGCTGAACGCCCGGATAAAAACGCGAATTTAAGTGTCGCGCTTCAAAGCCAATTCCGCCACGTATAGAAAATACGCTTGCTCATTGGCTTTTTGCGCTCCTTGCACTTCATCGTTTTTATCCAGGCTTCGCGGGGGAGCCTTTTTCGACAGGCTGCTGGCGCAGTAGAACCTCACCTGGGGGAGTCATGTCCATTTATAGCCTCTTCGCCAAAAAGTCCGGCTTCGACGGCGACTCCCTGGAGAACCGCTCGGAGACCATGATCGAGTGGCTCTCGGCGCCCCTGGGGTTTTTCCTCAAGAAATACTTCCGGGCCGACGTGAAAGGCCTCGAACGCATCCCGAAAGGCGCGGCGCTTTACGTGGGGAACCACAACATGGCCATGCTGTCGCTGGATTCCTTCATCTTCGCAAGTGAAGCTTTCAAGAAGCACGGCATGGACGCCGTCCCATACGGGCTGGCCCACGATGTCGCCATGTTCCTGCCGCTCGCGCGGAACTTCATAGCCTCCTTCGGGGGCATAAGGGCCAGCCACGAAAACGCGGCCAAAATTTTTTCCGCCGGGAAAAAGGCCATAGTCTACCCCGGCGGCGACCTTGACGCCTCGCGCCCCTTCCGCCACCGCGACCGCGTCGTGTTCGGCGGCCGAACCGGGTACATCCGCCTGGCCCTGACCGAAAACGTGCCCATCGTGCCGGTGGTGGCGGCGGGCGCGCACTCGGTCTACATCATCCTCACCGACGGCCGCGGAATCGCCCGGAAGCTCCGCTTCGACAAGCTCTTCCGCTCGGAGGTCTGGCCCGTCACCCTGTGCCTGCCGTGGGGCCTTGCGATCGGCCCCACGCCCTTCTTCCTCCCCTTTCCGGCGAAAATCCTCATCGAGGTCATGGAGCCCGTCCGCTTCGATCGTTCGGGCCCGGAGGCCGCCGCGGACGATATGTACGTGCGTCAGTGCGCCGACCGCGTGGAAACAGCAATGCAGGCCACGCTCTCAAGGCTCGCCCGCGAGCGGAAGCACCCGCGCCGGCGGGTGGGGGAAAGGCCATGAATATCTCACGGAAGGCATCGGGACGCCAATCCGTGAGGGCAGGCTTCCTTGTTCCGCCCTGCCTCGCCCTGGCCCTCGTCCTTGCCGCCTTTCTCGGGGGCTGCGCCACGAAAAAAATTCCACCGCCAAGGGCCGGGTATCCCAGGGCCTACCGCATCGGAAACGACTGGTACCAGCCGATCCCCGACGCGCGGGGCTACGTGGAGACCGGCACGGCGTCCTGGTACGGGCCGGACTTCCACGGAAAGGCCACCGCCTCCGGCGAGCCCTACGACATGGAGGCCCTCACGGCGGCCCACAAGACCCTCCCCCTGGGCACCCGGGTTCGGGTGACCCGCAAGGACAACGGCCGCACCGTGGCCGTGCGGATAAACGACCGCGGCCCCTTCGTTTCCGGCCGCGTCATCGACCTTTCCCGCGCCGCGGCCCGCGCGCTCGACATGCTGGGGCCGGGCACCGCGGAGGTCACCGTCGAGGCCCTGGCCGCGCCCGGCGGAACCCCGCCCGGCGACGTGAACGTTTACTACTCGGGCAACTTTTCCATACAGGTGGGCGCCTTCAAGGACCCGGCCAACGCCGACCGCCTCCTCGCAAGCCTCTCGTCCATCTATGAGGACGCCCACGTGGCCAAGGGCGAGGTGAACGGCGAAACCTTCTACCGGGTTCGCGTGGGGCGCGCCAGGACCCTCGACAAGGCCCGCGAGTTCGAGCACACCCTGCACAAGAAGGGGTATCCGCAGGCGTTCATCGTGGCCGAATGACCAGGGGGGCTGAAAGCGCGATCCGCGGTGTCAGGCGTAGCGTCCGCGGGTCGTCATGTATAACAATACTATTCCTCCCCGCGCCGCTCGCCTTCCTTGCGGCTCATCGCTTTCAGCCCCCCCTGGCGAGGCACTCGGGAAACGTAAATAAAATAGATCG
>JAKAGN010000401.1 GCA_021815525.1 Deltaproteobacteria bacterium | reverse complement strand
CACGTCGTAAAGCGCTCTCGCCTCCTTTATGGGTCCAATTATGAGCGGCGCATCGGGCCTTTCGGCGGTGTGGACGGAAACCTGCCCCACACCCATCATCTTCTGGCCCAGCGTCTGCTCGTAGCGGATATCCCTCACCCGCCACATGTCGATGTTCACGATCTTCTTGGACAAAAGCCCCGTCTCGCACTCCACGCGATCGGCGGTGACCCTGAAGACGTTGGACTTCCAGGCAAGGTGGCAGACGAAAAAATAGCCGAGACCGGCCAGAACCAAGGCCCCCGAAAACCAGGCCGCCATCTCGCGGCTCTTGCCCTTCAAAAGGACAACCAGGGCGAGGGCCAGCACCAGGGCGAAAAATGCGGTGACGGCCGGCTTTAAAAGCACCACCTTCGATACGCTGCCCTCGAAATACACCCTTGCGTCGCCCGGGGTTCCGGCCGGACCCGCGACGGGCATCCGCGCGCCAGCGGCAAGGGCCGGACGCGGGGGCTCCGGCGCCCCGATCCCGGGCTCATCCCAGGCGGCCTTGCCGCCGGAGGGGGCCTTGTCCAGGAACTCGCCGCAAAAACGGCACTTAACCGCGCTCGACCGTATAATCTCGCCGCAAAAAGGACATTTTTTCTCTCCAGGCTGCATCGCTTCCTCTCCTTCCAACGCCCTTGTCCATAGGCGTTCAACTATTTTACACCAAGGCGCATCTCGAGACAACTCGAACCTATCTCAAAAATATTTTCGTCATGAGATTGAGCGAAAAAGTCACTGGCAAGGAAGCAGGCGGAAAAGGACCGGAGGCGTAGTTGATCTAAGTCGAGGACCTTTTCAGCCGATGACGCAGCCAAAGGCTTTTTAAGCCAATCGCAATAGAAATATATTTTTGAGATAGGTTCTCAATATTCCATCACTACTTCGAAAGGACGCAGGATGCCTCGCCGGGCGCGGACTTAACCGTAAAAAGAAGGCAGGAGGCCGAAAGCGCCAAGCCCGCGCCGGTGAAGAAGGCCGGCGCCATGCCGAACTTTTCCGAAATGAGGCCGAAGGCCACGCTGGCCGGAAGCGCCGCGAGGCCGATCACGGCGTTGTAGAGCCCGAAGGCCCGGCCTCTCGCCTCGGCGGGTACCAGGTCCGCCACCCAGGCCTTTTCGCAGGGCTCCGTGAGCCCGTAGTAAAGCCCGTAGATGAGGAAAACCGCCACCACAGCCGGGAGCGCGCTCACGAGCCCCATCGCGGCGTAAACCGCGGCGTAGAGGACCCAGCCCGAAAGCACCAGGCCGCGGCGCCCCACGCGGTCCGAAAGCCGCCCGCCCGCGTAGGTGGCGGACATCTTCACCACGTGGAAGAGGGACCAGAGAAGCGCCACCCCCTCGGCCGACACCCCGGCCCTGGAAAGCCGCAGCAGTAGAAAGGCGTCGGTGGAGTTTCCCAGGGTGAAAAGAAGCAGGGCCGCCATGAGGCGCGAAAACCCGGGCGTCAGAATCTGCCTGAAGCCAAGGGCCGGCTGCGGCCCCGAGGCCTTGGCGGGCTCCGGGCGAGGCTTTTCCCGAACGCCCAGCGCGATGAGCCCCATCACCACAAGCCCCGGCGCCGCGGCCCACAGGAAGACCCGGCCCAGGGAAAGCCCCAGCCACCCCATGAGGGCCGCGGCCACCAGGGGCCCGGCCACGGCGCCTGCGTGGTCCATGGACCGGTGGAAGCCGTAGGCCTCGCCACGGCGCTCCGGCGGCGCGGCGTCAGCGATGAGGGCGTCCCTTGGGGATGTGCGCAGGCCCTTTCCCACCCGGTCGCAAAAGCGCATGGCAAGGACGAAGGGCCAGGCCCCCGCGAGACCGATCAAGGGCCGCGCCGCGCTGGAGATTCCGTAGCCCGCCAGCACGAGCCCCTTGCGCTTTTTGAGCCGGTCGGCCCAAAGCCCCGAGAGAAGCTTCACTACGGAGGCCGTGGACTCGGCCACGCCCTCGATCACGCCCAGGGCCTCGGCCCCTGCCCCCAGCACTCCCGCCAGGAACACCGGAAGAAGCGGGTAGATCATCTCGCTCGAAAGATCCGTGAAGAAGCTCACGAGCCCCAGTATCACGATGGTGCGCGGCAAGGATCGCATGGAACACCCTATGGTTACGGGCCCTTGTTGCTATCGATGGTCTTTTTATCTTTGATTCAGAGGGCTTAAGGCAGATGCGTTCAAAAAATGAACGCTTCGCGCGAGATGGCCTCCAGCGGATGATGGAAGCGTTCAATTTTTGAACGCTTGCGGCATAACTAACCGAAACCACACATTTTCTCCACCTTCGATTTGCCGCGGCTCCCGTTCCGCCCCTCTTCCGCGCGTGAATAGTTGGCCGGTGAAATACGCAGTCCTCATAAAACCGGCGGAGCGTTCGAGAGCAACGCGGAGCCATCATCGGGGGTCCGGGGGGACGTAGTCTCCCCGGCCGCCGGAGGCATGCCTTTCTCTTTTCAATCCGTGCGTCCGGTTTTCTGGAGGCGCGCCCAGGAGTCCTTCAAGCCCACGATGCGGTTGAAGACGGGGGCCCCGGGCCGGGAGTCCAAGGGGTCCGAAAAAAAGTAGCCCAGGCGCTCGAACTGGACGCGCTCCCCCGGGCCGAGGGCCGCTAAGGCCGGCTCGACGCGGCAGTTTTCGAGGGTTTCGAGGGAGGCCGGGTTGAGGGCCGCGGTGAAGTCCTCTTCGCTGTTGGGGTCGGGCCTGGTGAAGAGGTGGTCGTAGAGGCGCACGGTGGCGGCATGGGCGGTGGGGGCCGCCACCCAGTGGAGGGTGGCCTTCACCTTGCGGCCGTCCGGGGCGTCGCCGCCGCGGGTGGCGGGGTCGTAGGAGGCTCTTAGGGCCGTCACCGCGCCGGTTGCGGGGTCCTTTTCCACGCCCGTGACGCGGATGAAGTAGGCGTACCGCAGGCGCGCCTCGCGGCCCGGGGCCAGGCGGAAGAACTTCTTGGGGGGATCTTCCATGAAGTCCTCGGATTCTATGTAGATCTCGCGGGCGAAGGGCACCTTGCGGCGGCCCAGGGAGGGATCCTCGGGGTGCAAGGGGCAGTCAAGCTCCTCCACCTGGCCTTCCGGGTAGTTTTCGATCACCACCTTCAAGGGCTTCAAGACCGCCATGTGGCGCGGGGCCGTGGGGTTCAGCTCCTCGCGGATCACGTGGTCCAGAAGCGCCACGTCCACCGTGCTGTCCCTTTTGGCGACGCCGATCTTCTCGCAGAAGGCTCTAAGCGCCGAGGGCGGCACGCCGCGCCGCCGCACGCCCGAGATGGTGGGCATCCGGGGGTCGTCCCAGCCCGAGACGTGCCCGCCGTTCACAAGGGCTATGAGCTTGCGCTTGCTCAGGACCGTGTAGGAGAGGTTCAAGCGCGCGAACTCGATCTGCTGCGGGTGGCAGGGGACCGATACATGATCTAAGACCCAGTCGTAGAGGGGCCGGTTGTT
>JAKAGN010000400.1 GCA_021815525.1 Deltaproteobacteria bacterium | reverse complement strand
CTGGTGAGGGCGCGCGTGGAGGGAGCGCTTTTAAGGCGGCGGCTCCTGGGGCTCGGGCCGGACACGCCCGATACCGGCTTCCGGGCGATTTTCGGGGAGTCGGACTTGCTGCCCGGCGTGGTTGTTGACGTCTACGGCGACGTCCTGGTGCTGCAGCTCGCCACGGCCGGGGCCGACCGCCTGCGGGACACGCTAACAGGGGTGCTGAAGGATGTGTTCCGGCCAAGCGCGATTGTGGAGCGCAGCGACCTTGCCACCCGCGCCGAGGAGGGGCTTTCCGAGCGCGCGGGGGTGCTGATGGGGCCTAAGGACTGCGACGGCGCAGCGCCCTTCCTTCATAACGGAATGAAATTTCTGGCTTTTACGCTAAGCGGCCAGAAGACCGGCTTCTTCCTGGACCAGCGGGACCTGAGGGGCCGCATAGCAAAGCTTTCGGAGGGAAGAAGGGTCTTGAACCTCTTCTCCTACACCGGGGCCCACGGAGTGGCGGCCCTGGCGGGCGGGGCCGGGAGCGTTTTGAACGTGGACTCCTCCGCCCCGGCGCTTTCGATGTGCCGGGAGCACGCGGAGATGAACGGCTTTTCCGGCGGGCGCATGGAGGTGGAAAGGGCCGATGTCTTCGATTTCCTTTCGGAAAAATCCGAAGGAAAATTTGACATGGTTATCCTGGACCCGCCGGCGCTTATAAAGAGCGGCCGCCACCGGGACGCGGGCCTTTCGGCGTACCGCTTCCTGAACGGCGCGGCCCTGGCGCGGCTTAAACCGGGCGGAATCTTCGTCACAAGCTCATGCTCGCACTTTTTCTCGACGGATGATTTCGCCCACATGCTGCGCCAGGTCTCGGCCCGGGCCGGGAGGATGCTCCACCCCCTGGGCTTTTCGGGCCAGGCCGACGACCACCCCGTGCCGCTCCATTTCCCCGAGGCCTCCTATCTCAAGAGCTTCGTCACGCTTGCGGAGTGAGTCCAAGCGGCGCCCCGCAAGCCCATGCGGTTCCAAATCCGCCCGGGTGAAAGGGACTTACAATGGAAGGCCATGCGTGGTATTGAAAGCTTGGGGTTTTCCTTGGAACTTCCGGGGAGGAATGAACGAAATGGGTGAGGATCGTCTTTCGGGGCGGGATGCGGGGATCGCCCTTCTCATCGCCGCCGCCTCTTTCCTGTTCCTGTTTCCGGTGGTTTGGCACGGGTTCGTGAGCTTCGACGACCCGCTCTACGTGACCCAGAACCCCCACGTCCGGGGCGGCTTCACCCCGGAAAACATCGGATGGGCCTTCGGCTCCTTCCATGCCGGGTACTGGATTCCCGTCACGTGGCTTTCCTACATGGCCGACGGAGCGCTGTGGGGCGGAAGGGCCTTCGGCTACCACCTGACGAACCTCATCCTGCACGCTGCTTGCGCCCTTCTGCTCTTCCTCGCCCTCCTGCGCCTTACGGGGGACCGCTGGCGCAGCGCGCTGGTGGCCGGGCTCTTCGCGCTCCACCCCCTCCACGTGGAGACCGTGGCCTGGGTATCGGAGCGCAAGGGCCTCCTTTCGGCCTTCTTCAGCTTCGCGGCCCTTTACTTCTACGCGGGCTACGCAAGGAAGCCGGGAATCCCGCGCTACCTCGCGGTTTTCCTCGCGGCCGCCCTGGCCATGCTCTCGAAACCCCTGGCCGTGGTCCTGCCCCTTCTCCTTCTTGTCCTCGATTACTGGCCGCTTGCGCGCTTCGAGGGCCGGCCGGCCAAGGCCGCGCTCGCGGGCCTGGCCCTCGAAAAGGCTCCTCTTTTCATCCTCTCGGCCGTCATCTCGGCCGTCACCGTCATGGCCCACAGCGAGTTCGGAGCCATACACGCAAGCGTTCCCCTTTGGGCAAGATGCGCCAACGCCGTGCTTTCCCTGGCCCTCTACCTCAAAAAAACCGTATGGCCCGTAGACCTTGCGGTTTTCTATCCCCATCCCGGAACCGGGATCTCCATTCCGGCGGTTCTCCTGGCCTTGGTCTTCCTGGCCGCGGTCACGGTCCTCGCCGTGCGGCTCGCGGATCGCCGCCCCTACCTGCTCGCGGGCTGGCTGTGGTACCTTTTGGCGCTCCTCCCGGCCCTGGGCTTTGTCCAGGCCGGGGCCCAGGCCATGGCGGACCGCTTCACCTACGTCTCCCTCACCGGGATTTTTTTCGCCGCGGCCTTCGCCCTTCCGGGGGGCCGCCGCCTTGTTCCCGTCGCCGCGGCCTGCGCCGCCGTGCTCGCGGCATCGGCCCTTCTAAGCGTGCGGCAGGCGGGCTACTGGAAAAGCTCCCTCACCCTCTTCACCCACGCGGCTGAGGTCACCAAAAACAACGCCTACGCCGAAAACCGGGTGGGGCTGGCGCTTTCCGATGCCGGCGACAAGGCCGGGGCCCTTCCCCACTTCAAGAAGGCCGCGGCCGGGGACCCCGGCTACCTTGCCGCCCGCAACAACCTTGCCGGCTCCTACATGGCGAACGGCGAGTTCGACCGCGCCGCGGACGAGCTGAAAGCGGCCATAGCCGCCCATCCCGAGGGCGTCTCCGCCGAGATATACAACAACCTGGGCGCGGCCGTGGCCCAAGCCGGGGACTTTTCAGAGGCCGCCGAATGGTTCTACAAGGCGGTCCGGCTATCCCCCAAGGACCCGAAAATCCGCTACAACCTCGGAAACGCCCTGTTCCTGGCGAGCCGGCTCACCGAGGCCGAGCGTGAGCTTCGGGCCGTCCTCGCCCTGGATCCCTCCCACGCCCTGGCCCGGGAGCGCCTGAACCAGATACTGGAGGGCAAGGCGAGAAAATGACGCGGAAGCGCCGCGGGCAACCGGCTCCGGCTTGTTATGAGCGCTGCAACATATCTGAATGACAAGGATAAATCATGGAACTTCTGGAGGCCGTCCGAAAGAGGAAAAGCATCCGGGCCTTCACGCCCAAGCCGGTTACGCGCGCCGTAATGACGCGCCTCCTGGAGGCCGCCATACGGGCGCCGTCGGCCAACAACACGCAGCCCTGGGAGTTCGTGGCCCTGGCAGGAAAGGCCCTGGACCGGGTGCGTGAGCGCAACGTAGCGCTTTTGCGGGCCATGACCATGCCCAACCCGGACCACTCGGTGATCGGCTGGCCGGGCGACAGCATTTACAGGCGGCGGCAGGTGGACCTGGCGAAGGAAATCTTCCGGCTCATGGGGATAGCCCGGCAGGACAAGGAGGCTCGCGCCGCCTGGCTGGAACGCGGCTTCCGCTACTTCGACGCGCCCGCGGCCCTGCTGGTCCTCACCGACCGCAGCCTCTCCGAGGCCGGCCCGCTGATGGACGTGGGGGCCGCCGTACAGAACTTCTGCCTGGCCGCCCTCGAGGAAGGCCTTGGGACCTGCATCGAGGACCAGGGCGTGCTCTACCCCGACGTCCTGCGCGAGGAAGCCGGCATCCCTCCCGAAACACGCATCGTGATCGCCGTGGCG
>JAKAGN010000399.1 GCA_021815525.1 Deltaproteobacteria bacterium | reverse complement strand
GGCCGCGCAGCCCGCGGCGGTGGGCGGCTCGGCCGCGAGGGAGGCCAGAAGCGGCGAGCGCCAGACGGCCCCGGCCGCCATGACCGTGAAGATGAGGAGCGCGGCCGCCGTGCCGGTGACGCTGATTCGGTCGGCAAGGGCCGTGAGCTTGTTCTGGAGCGGCGTGAGCCCCCTTTTTTCAACGGAAAGCTTTCCGGCGATCTTTCCCACCTCGGTGCGGTCGCCCACCTCCGTCACCACGAAGCTGCCGTGGCCGTCCAGCACCATGGAGCCGCGGAAAACCATGTTTCGGGGCAGCGCCGCGACCTCCTGGTCCGGCGTCTCTTCCGCAAGCTTCTCGGCGGGCTCGGACTCGCCGGTCAAAAAGGATTCGTCCACGGTGAGCATCAGGGCGCTCACGAGCCGCCCGTCCGCCGGCACCTTGTCGCCCTGGCCCAGGTGCACGAGATCCCCCACCACCAGATCGTGGATGGAAATCTTGTGGAAATCCTGGTCCCGCTCCACCTTGACCGGGATGTCGTCCTTCGCCCGCATCAGAAGATCGAAGGCCCGGCCGCTCCTGCGCTCGCTCACGTAAGCCACCACGGTGGCCAGGACCACCGCGATGAGGATGCCGGCGCCGTCCGTGAAGCCGCCCTCCCCGTGGAGCGCGTAGCGGCTCACCGCGGCCATGACGAGGGACACCAGCGCCGCGGCCAGCAAGACCTTGATGGTGGCGTCGTCGAACTTCGCCAGGAACTTCCTCCACTCCGGCGTCCTGGGCGGAGGAGTCAAAACGTTCGCGCCGTGGAGCCTCCGGCTCTCCTCGGCCTCCGCGGTGCTCAAGCCTCGAAATCCCACGATCGGCGGGGCTTCCCTTTCCTCCATCGGTCTTTCCGTCCTTTCGGCGTCAGGGCGCGATGAAATGCCTCACCCCGTCTCTTACCCCAAGCGGAGCATCCAGGCAACGACTTGAAGCCGGCCAAAGGCGCCGCAGCCGGGAAAAGCAAAGGCTAAGGATTCGCCTCCGGCGGCCGGGGAGACTACGTCCCCCCGGACCCCCGATAATGGCTCCGCATGTGCTGCGCACATGCGGAGCAAGTTTTTTGAGGGCTTCGCATTCCACCGGTCAAAACCTGGAAAGGCCGAAGAGGAGCCGGGGGAAAGGGAGTGGTGGCATATGAATATCTATAAATTCATGCGTGTTAAGCGTTAAGCGTTCAATTTTTGAACGCTTCGGAGGCAGAGGCGGGCCAGCGGGGCGGAAGCGTTCATTTTTTGAACGCTATCTTCTCAAGCTCTTGCAATCACATGGTTATTGCTGCATTTTTCGCGGAACGGCATTCCGTAATCCCGGCCCTGCGGCGGGCTGCAGTTTCCCCCTCCCCTTCCCCCGCGGCGTTGCTTTTTGGGGCGGTGTCGGGTAGGTTGGGGTTTGCCTTAAGAAAATTCCCGAAGGGACCGTTAGCGCCCATGAGCCTTGGCCCACGCCGGATCCTGTCGTTTCATTATCTTTTATACTTTGCCGGCATGGGGATCATTCTTCCTTATTTGAACCTTTACTTCGACCGTCTGGGGCTTTCGGGCGAGGAGATCGGGGTTCTTGCGGGGGCGCGGTCGCTGGCGGCGGGGGTCATCCCCGTTTTCTGGGGCGCGGCGGCGGACCGTTTCGGCCGCAGGCGCGGGCTTTTTTGCGTGGCCTGCGCCGGAAGCGCCGTCTTTTTCGCGCCTTATCTTTTCACCTCCTCGTTTTACCCGCTTCTGGCGGTGACTCTTTTGAACTGCCTTTTTTACACCCCCATCATCGCGTTTCTGGAGTCCTTTTCCATGGAGGTGCTGGGCCCGGAGAAGAAGGGTTACGGCCGGGTGCGGGCCTGGGGTTCGGTAAGCTTCATCGCTGTGTCGCTTTTTTTGGGGAGGCTTCTTTTGGGGCGGGACGTGTCTCTCATCCTCCCGATTCTTTTGGGTTTTTCGGCGCTCCAGGCGCTGGCGGCCCCGGCCATGCCGCGTTCGGCGGCCGGGGGCCGCCGGAAGGCCCAGGCGGAGGGTGTGAGGTCGTATTTTCTGCGGCCGCGTTTCCTGGTGTTCCAGCTCTGCGCCTTCCTGATGCTGGTGAGCCACGGGGCCTACTACGGCTTTTTTTCGATACACTTAGAAAGGATGGGCTTTTCGCGGGCGTTCATAGGGCTTGCGTGGGCCGCGGCCTCGGTGGCGGAGATCGGGGTCATGGTTTTTTCCGCCAAAATTTACGCGCGCGCGAGCCCCAGGTGGGTGCTTCCGGGCGCGCTCCTCGTGGCCGCGGCGCGGTGGGCGCTCATGGCCCGGGCCGAAACGGGCCTTGAGGTGATGGCGATCCAGCTTCTTCACGCCGTGACCTACGCGGCCTTTCACGTGGGGAGCATCCTTTACACCGAGGAGCTGATCCCGGAGCGGGCGCGGACGCTGGCGCAATCCGTCAACAACTCGGTGAGCTACGGGCTGGGGATGACCGCGGGCATCGTCCTTTCCGGCTTTATTTTCGACAGGTCCGGCGGCCGCGCGGCCTTCACGGCCGGGGCGGGAGTGGCCCTTTTTGGCGCGGCCGTTTTTTTTGCGCACAACATCCTGGAAATACGGAGAAAAATTTCATGATCGTGGGGGTTACGGGCTCCATCGGCACCGGCAAGAGCACGGTTTCGGGCATGTTCGCGGAGCTGGGCGCGCGGTTCATCGACTACGACCTTTTGGCGCGGCGCGTGGTGGAGCCGGGCCGCCCGGCGTACGAGGCCGTGGTGCGGGAGTTCGGGGGAGGGGTGCTTTTGCCGGACGGAACGCTCGACCGGGCCGCCTTGGGCTCTCTGGTGTTTTCGGACGCGGAAAAGCGCGCGCGTTTGAACGCCATCGTGCATCCCGCGGTTTTCGAGGAGGACGTGCGGGAGACGGAGAAAATTTTGCATCAGGACCCCCGGGCCATTATAATCAAGGAGATTCCGCTTCTGACCCAGATCGGGATCGACCCCAAGAGCCTGGTGGACCGGGTGGTGGTGGTGAGCGCGGGGGTGGAGACCCAGGTCAGGCGGGTCATGGGCCGGGGCTTATCCGAGGAGGAGGCGCGGGCGCGGGTGGCGGCCCAGGTCCCGGTGTGCGAGACCGAGAGGTGCGGCGATTTCGTGATCCGTAACGACGGGGACCTTGAATCCACGCGCGCCCAGGTGGAGGAGGTTTACCGGGTTCTTATGGCTTAGCGGAATGCCGGGTGAGCCCGCGCATCGCGCGGAACCACCCGACCTGCGGGCTATAGCATTTTTACTTATCATGCCTATGTTGGGTGGGGGGATCAAGTTGCCCGGTCCGGCCTTGGCCCTTCTTCCGCGTTTCACTGGTCAGGGCGGCCGAATGCGGAGCCCTCTATTTACCTGCGGAGCGTGCTAGAGCACGCGGAGCGATTTTCGGGGGTCCGGGGGGACGTAGTCCCCCCGGAAGCCTGTG
>JAKAGN010000398.1 GCA_021815525.1 Deltaproteobacteria bacterium | reverse complement strand
GGATTGCTGCGCAATCCGCGCCGCAGCTTATGGAGGGCTTCGCATTCAACCGCTCGACGCGCGATGCGCGGAAGATGGGCCGCAGGAGAGGCCGCCGCTGGGTGGCCCCGGCAACTCGTTGCCGGGGTCCGAAGGACAAGAGGTCTTTTTCCCGAGGGGGTGCTTGGACTGTAGAAAAGACCTCTTGCGCTAGCTATCCGGCAACGATCTGCCGGGGCCGCCCGGGTTGCCCTCCAAGCCTGCCGCGGCTAAATGGCAGCCCTTGAAATGCCCTTGCCGGGGCGCGCCGAAGGGGGTAGAAGGATGCGGGGGGTTCAATTCATCGTCAAGGCGGAAAGAAAATGTGGCAGAAAATCCTTCTTCTCTGCGCGGCCGGAAGCCTGGGGACGCTTGCCCGCTACGGCCTGGCCGGGCTCGTCCAGCGCGCGGCCGGGGTCTCCTTCCCCTGGGGGACCCTGGCCGTCAACGTTTCGGGCTCCTTCGCGGCGGGCGTCCTGTGGAGCCTCTTCCAGGAGCGCCTGCCCCTTCACGGGGAAACCCGCATAATCGTGATGGTGGGCTTCATGGGGGCCTTCACCACCTTCTCCGCCTTCATGGTGGAGACGGGCGAGCTGGTCAGGGCCGCGGAGTGGAGCCGCGCGGCCCTCAACCTGGGGCTTCAGAACGGCCTGGGTCTCACCGCCCTTTTCCTGGGGCTCGCCCTGGGAAGGGCCGTTTGAGCGGCATCGAGCCATGATTTTGGAAGGGAGTCCTCCATGAAGCTATCCGCCGACGCCTGCCTCTTGCGCGTCTTCATAGGTGAAACGGACAAGCACAACGGCCGGCCGGTCTACGAGGTCATCGTGGAAAAGGCCCGGAAGAACGGCCTTGCCGGGGCCACGGTGCTGCGGGGCTGCCTGGGCTTCGGGGCCAACAGCCGCATCCACACGTCGAAAATTCTGCGCCTCTCCGAGGACCTTCCCATGATCGTGGAGATTGTGGACGTGGAGGAGAAGATCCGCGCCTTTCTCCCGGAGGTGGACGCCCTGGTCCAGGAGGGCCTCGTCACCATGGAGAAGGCGTCGGTTGTGATTTACCGCCACAACGGCGCCTGAAAGCCTGTCTAAAAACGCGAACTGCTGCGTCACGCTTCAAAGCCAATTCCGGTCACGTACATCAGTACGCTCCCTTCATTGGCTTTTTGCGTTCCTTGCATTTCATCGTTTTTATCCAGGCTTTGCAGCAAAAAGTTTCCAACGGGCCTGTTACGATGTCGCGGAAATGAGACCGGCACGGCGTTTTTCGGAATGCGCCTTCGTGCAACCGATGCTTGCGGCGATTCGCCGGAAAGGAGCGGCCATGAAGCGGCTTGCGGTGTTGCTGGCTGGTATTTTGCTGGCGGCTGCTGCGCTTGCGGACGGCAAGGCGGAGACGCTTGCGGCCGATCCCGGCCGCTCCTACCTCCTGGAAACCGAGGTCTCCGCCACGTTGACCCTTCACGGCGCGGGGTGGGTGCTCGTGGCCAGGTTTCCGCGCGGGGAGCTGCTCGCAGGCGGCGGGGTGAAGCGGGAGAGGACGCTTAGGGCCGAAAGGGCCTGGTTCCACGTGGGGCCGCACGTGGGGGTCGCCTTCTCGGTTCCCGCCGGGCCGCCCGTGCCGCCCGCCTACCTGGACCACGTTACCTACGACGTCAGGGACCTGTCCGTGCGCTTCATTCCGATCGACGATCCCCGGAAGGCCGGGCTTGCCGTTTCGGTGCCTCCCTTTTCGACCAACGGAAAAACCTACGCGATCCAGTCTCCCGCCGGGGCGGAGCGCCCCATACCCTTGAGCATAAGGTCTCCGCTTCCGTAGAAGCGGTCTCGTTCTTCACCCGTCCGCCCTATTGCCCCTTTCCCCGTGCGTGAATCGTTGACCGGCCGAATGCGAAGCCCTGGAAAACCGCGGGGCGCGTTTGCCGCGCAAACGCGCCCCGCGCATAACGGGGGTCCGGGGGAGGTTTGCTCCCCCGGACCCGCAAACCTTCCCACCTTTAAACCGCGTTTATGGCTTTCACCGGGTCGAGGCGCGCGGCCAGGGATGCGGGGTAGAGGGAGGCCAGGATGGAGATCAGGGACATGGAGATGACGGGAAAGAGGATGGTCTTCAAGGATATGCTGGCCCGCCAGTGGGTGTCCACGGCGACGCCTGAGAAGGAGTAGCCGTCGGAGAACATGGATGTGTCGATGCCCTTCACGGCCAGGTACCAGGCAAGGAGGGCGCCGATGACGAGGCCCGCCAGGGACGCGGCGCCGGCGAGGACCAGGGCTTCCATGGCCACGTCCTTCACTATGCGGAAGGGGGTGGCCCCCAGGGCCTTTATGATGCCGAACTCCCGGGTGCGCTCGAAGGTGGCCATGAGCATGGTGTTCATGACCCCCAGGCCCCCGGCCAGGAGGAACACGAGGCCGAAGATCATCATTATGGCGTCGAAGAGGCTCGTTATGTCGGAAAGGGCCGGCAGGAGCTGGCGCCAGGTCTTGACCTCCATGCCGGGGGCGGCCCGGGCCGCGAGGACGGCCTCGCTTTCGGCCGAAAGGCGGCCCCGGGTGTTGGCGGCTATCTCGTGGGCGCCCTTGGGGAGCACGAACAGATCGGCGAAATCCGACCTGTGGATTATGGCGCAGTCGCGGTCTATGGAGTCCCCGGCCGATTTCAGGATCCCGGCCACCTTGTAGATGTCGTTTCCCATGCTGCCGTCCGCGGCCTGCACCACCACCACGATCTCGGAGCCAACCGAAACCGAGAGGCTCCGCGCCAGCTTGCGCCCCAGCACCAGGGTCTTTTGGGGCGTATCGGAGAGGAAGCGGCCGGCCTCCAGGTACCGCCACAGGTCGAAGGCGTTTCTCTCCTCCTTGGGGTTCACGCCCCAGAAGAGCGCGCCCGCGCTTTTGGCGCCGTGGGCGACGAGGCCGTAGCCGTAGGCCCGGGACGCTGCCGGGATGCCGTCCCTGGCGAGCGCGGCCACCGTCTTTTCGGGATTCTTGAGCACCTGGTGGATCTCGCGGCGGAAGAGGTAGTCCGGCGCGTGGATCTGGACCTCGCCGGTCATGAGGTTGGTGGCGTTCTGGACGGTGTGGAGGAGCATCCCCTGCATGAGGCTGCCGCTTCCGATGAGGATGGCGGTGGTGAGCATGAGGGCCGTGAGGGTGATGGCGGTGCGGCGGGGGTTGCGCCACAGGTTGCGCCACGCGTGACGGAAAAGGATCATGGCGCCGGCCTCAGCGTTCCAGGGTGCGGAGCGAGAAGATGTCGTCGGAAAGGCTCACGTCGAAGCGGATGTCGTCGTAGCGCACCGAGGTCTTTTCGCCCGGCTTGTCGTGGGGGGTGATGGTGAGGAGGCGCGGAAGCGTGCGGCTGCCCACCTTGCCCACGTCGGAGAAGACCATCGTGCGGGCGAGCTTTCCGTCCTCGTCGTAGTAGAGGCTCCGC
>JAKAGN010000397.1 GCA_021815525.1 Deltaproteobacteria bacterium | reverse complement strand
GGGATACCTCGGGTTTTACATGAGTCCCCGGCGGCTTTTCTCCATCTTCAGAAAAGTGTCCATGCGGGAAAGCATGGCCGGCGCCTTCGAGGTACTCCGTTTTGCCCTTCTGCCCAAGTATCGGATCCTTTACCAGGAAGCTTGAACGAAAAGCCAAGGAATGGTGGAAAGGCAAGATGGCCGGCATGGATGATTCCCGCAGGAAATTGTTGATGGCCGCGGCCGCCGGTTTTTGCGGCGCGGCGTTTTGCGGCGCCGCAAGCCCGGCGCCTCCCCCCAAAGCCCGGGTGGACGCCGTTACCGCGGCCAGCCAGCCCAGAAGGCCGACCGGCCTTTCCAGGGAAATCTACTCCAGGAAGGCCCTCTATGGCGTGGCGTTGCCGGACGGACGCGTGCGATGCACCCTGTGCCCGCATAATTGCCTACTGTCGGAGAACGCTGTTGGGCAGTGCCGGACCCGGGCTAACAGGCATGGATATCTCATTACTAAAGCCTACGGTCTGACATGCATTGCGGCCTATCCGGCATCCAACAACCACAGCCCGCATGTTTATCACGCCCTCAAGCAACCTTTGATGAGGGTTGGATTGACAGGCTGTAGCCTAAGGTGCGGATTTTGTCTTGTGGGAAATACCGTGCAGTGTGACCCAGAAGAATTAGAAACTCCATATACATTGCCAGAAACTGTAATAAGAGAAACTCAAAAATATAACTGCTCAGCAATAGCATTTACTTTTAATGAACCAACAAATAATTATGAATACACAATAACGCTATCCAAAATGGCAAAATTAAAAAAAATTAAATCTTTTATATCAACTAATGGATATGTTAATATTAAACCAATACAACAGCTATCGGAATATATTTCAGGTGCCGCTATAGGAATAAAAGGTTTTACCGAAAATAACTATTTAAAATATACAAATGGATCATTAAAATCTGTTCTTGATAGCACCATTGCCATGAAGAAAAAAAATATCACTGTTGAAATTTACTATGTCATGTTGCCAACCCTAAATGACAGTAGCACTGAAATAACCAATATGGGCAAGTGGGTCCGCGACTATATAGGCCCCTACACGGCTATTTATCTTATGCGCTACTATCCATCATACAAAATGAAAAATTTGCCACAAACCCCATTGCCCACGCTTATGTCGGCAAAAAAGATACTTCTTGCCCTCGGGCTCAAGTTTGTCAACATCTATCTCGGCAACTTCCTTGGGACCGACGATTACCTCAACAATCCCCAGTTCGATACGACGGTCCTCTGTCCATATTGCGGGAGCGTGCTCCTGCGTTACGTCCGCAAGGACGGCGTGCCCGTGCCAGTGAGCGGTGTGGAGCACTCGCGGTGCCGGGCCTGCCACAAGCCCATCCCCGGAATCGCCGGGATTCTTGAAGTGTAATACCAAGTTGCATTCAAAATAGAACATCCGGGCCTTGTGCTATCTACACGGAGTCCTTTTTTTCAAAGCTTCCAGACTTCGTGCGGAAAGATGCGAAGCCCTCATAAAAATGGCTCCGCGTATGCGCAGCATACGCGGAGCCATTATGGGGGGACCGGGGGGATCGACCCCCCGGCCGCCGGAGGCATTCTTCTGCTTTTCTATCCTCACTCCGGGCGCGAGACCCGCAGCGACAGCTCCGTGAGCTGGAGGGCCGAGACCGGCGAGGGCGCCTGGGTCATGAGGCAGGCGGCCTTCTGGGTCTTGGGGAAGGCTATGACGTCCCTTATGGATTTTTCACCGCACAGGATGGCGATCAGCCGGTCGAAGCCGAAGGCCAGCCCCCCGTGGGGCGGCGCGCCCGACGCCAGGGCGGATAGGAGGAAGCCGAACTTCTCCTCGGCCTCGGAGGGCTCGATGGAAAGGGCCGAAAAAATCTTTTCCTGCATGGGCCGCTGGTGGATGCGGATGGAGCCCCCGCCGATCTCGGTGCCGTTTAAGACCATGTCGTAGGCGCGCGAGCGCACCCGCGCTGGCTCGCTTTCGAGGAGCGCGAGGTCCTCGTCCATGGGCGCGGTGAAGGGGTGGTGCAAGGCCACGTTGCGCTTCTCGGTCTCGTCGTACTCCATCAGGGGGAACTCGGTCACCCACGCGAAGGCGAAGCACTCATCCTCTATGAGCTTCATCCGTTCGGCCATTTGAAGCCTAAGGTGCCCCAGGGCTTCGTTTACCACCTTCTTGGTGTCCGCCACGAAGAACACGAGGTCGCCTTGCTCCATGCCGATCTTTTGCGAAAGCGCCGCCTTCTCGTCGTCGGAGAAGAACTTCGCTATGGGCGACTGCCAGTCCTTCTCCTTAACCTTGATCCACGCGAGCCCCTTGGCGCCGTAGACCGAGACGAAGCGGGTCAGGTCGTCGAGGTCCTTCCGTGAAAGCTCGCTTGCGCCCTTGGCATTCAGGGCCTTGACGATTCCGCCCCGTAGCGCCGCCTCGGCGAAGACCTTGAAGCCGGATTTGGCGACGATGTCGGTCACGTCGCAAAGCGGCAGCCCGAAGCGCAGGTCCGGCTTGTCGGAGCCGTAGAGGTCCATGGCGGTTTCGTAGGTGATGCGCTGAAACGGCAGCGGCACCGTGACCCCCAGGACCGCGTCGAAAAGCCCCGCGATCATGCGCTCGCTTAGGTCCATGATGTCCTCCTCGCCTACGAAGGACATCTCCATGTCGATCTGGGTGAACTCGGGCTGGCGGTCGGCCCGCAGGTCCTCGTCCCGGAAGCAGCGCACCACCTGGTAGTAGCGCTCGTAGCCCGCCATCATCAGAAGCTGCTTGAATAGCTGGGGCGATTGCGGCAGGGCGTAGAAAAGCCCTGGGTTTACGCGGCTCGGCACCAGATAGTCACGCGCGC
Organism: Deltaproteobacteria bacterium; assembly: GCA_021815525.1. GTDB lineage: Bacteria > Desulfobacterota > Desulfobacteria > Desulfobacterales > Desulfatibacillaceae > JACRLG01. The sequence continues at coordinate 614 of JAKAGN010000397.1, read as the reverse complement.
CCTCCGGCGTGCTCTTGGTGAGAAAGGGCGTCTCCATCTCGAGAAACCCGTGTTCGTTCAGAAACTCCCGCACGAAACGGCTGGCCTTGTGGCGCACCGTCATGTTCCGCACCATGCGCGGCCGCCGCAAATCAAGCCACCTGTACTGGAGCCGCAGGCTCTCCGAGACCTCCAGCTGGTCCTCTATCATGAAGGGCGGGGTGGTGGCGGTGTTGAAGATCCAAAGCTCGCTCACCAATACCTCCACGGCCCCGGTCTCCAGGTTCGGGTTCTCCATGCCCTCCGGGCGCAACGACACGATGCCCCTTACCCCCAGCACGTACTCGCCGCGGATCGCCTTGGCCTTCTCGTGGACCGCCGGGTCCCGCTCGGGGTTGAAGACGATCTGGGTGATCCCCTCCCGGTCCCTTAGATCCACGAAGATGACGCCGCCGTGATCCCGCCGCCTCTGGGCCCAGCCCGTGAGCACCACCTCGCGGCCCGCGTCCGCCGCCGTGAGGCTGTTGTTGTCGTGAGTTCTCCGAACCTTGCCTAACGCATCCACAGCACGTTCCTTTCAAAAAGCGAGTTTTGCGGGGGAATGGGGAAGGGGGACCCTTTTTGAAAAAAGGGTC
>JAKAGN010000396.1 GCA_021815525.1 Deltaproteobacteria bacterium | reverse complement strand
ACGGGTTTTCCCTCGCGCACCACGGGAAACTTGAAGGTGCGGTAGACGTGCTCCACGCCGTCCTTGTCCGGGATGGGGCCGACGGACTCCAGGGTTTCGCCGGAAAGGGCCCGGGCGTCCTCCTCCACGAGGCGGTCGGCGGTCTTCTTGTCGAAGAGCTTGTGCATGGATCCGCCGATCCATTTCTTGCGGCCGAAGCGCTCGGACATGTGGCTGTTCACGTAGAGGAAGTGTCCGTTCTCGTCCTTCATGAAGGCCATGCCGGGCAGGAGGTCCATGAAGGTGGAGAAGCGCTCCTCGCTTTCGGCCAGCGCCGCCTCGGCCTCCAGGCGGGCGATGACGCCGCCCATGCGGGCCGCGATGCTTTCGATGGCGTTTCGGGCGCTTTCGGGGAAGCGGTCCTGGGTGTGGGACCCGAGGTTGATGGAGGCCACGATGTTGCCCTCGTACTCCACGGGGATGACGGCGAGCGCCTTCAGGCCGCCGGGCTCGGGGGAGCCGGGGGCCGCCATTTCCTCGAAAAGGCCGTAAGAGGGTTTTCCCTGGGCCACGAGCCGGGCCTGGGGCGAGTCGGCCGGGTAGTGGTTCACCTTGGAGATGAAGGAGCGTGGAAGGCCCGCGTGGGTTACCATGTTCATGCCGCCGGAAAGGCCGTCCACGATGTAGACGCCGCCGCAGTCTATGCCGTGCACCTTGAAGCTGGCTTTAAGGATGTGATCCGCGGCCTGCTTCAAGTCCCGGGCCTCGGAAAGCTCGATCCCAAGGTCCCGCTGGATGCCCAGCATCTCCTCGGCGCGCTTGCGTTCGGTGAGGTCCCGGGTGATGGAAAGCAGGCAGGGCTCGCCGTGGATGTCGATGGGCCAGGCGGAGATGAGGCCGTGGACCACGTCGCCGTCCAGGGCCCGGAACCTGGCTTCCAGGGCTATGACCTGGCCGTTTTGGGCCAGCTGGGACATGAAGTTTTTGCGGTCCTTGGGGCTCACCCAGGTTTTTAAGTCATCGGCGGTCTTGCCCACCACCTGGGCCGGATCGTACTGGAGCAGGCTCGTGAAGCCGGGGTTGACGTCCAGGAGGACGCCGTCCTTCCTGCGGATGAGGGCCACCGCGTCGGGGTTTTCCAGGAACGCGGCCCGGAACATCTCCTCGGTTTCCCATATGAGCCCGGCGGCGAAGTTGCGGCTGGCGAGCCGGGATTCTAGGCTTAGGATGCGCTCCTCCAGCTCCCCGTAGGTGGGCTTGGCGCCGGCCGAGGCGGCCAGGCGGTTTCGGATGCGGGCCAGAAGCTCGCTGCGGGACGTGGGGATTTTCATGATGGAAGGGTTGGGCCGCCCGTACGGGCAGGCCTCCTCAAATTTTCGCCTTCTGGGGCGAAAGCCAAAAGCATGGGATAGGGGGCCGCCTTTTCCGCTTCGCCGTCACAGCAGGTCAGGATCGAAGTCCGTAATGGAGGGGCTCCGTTTCCAGCTGCGCTTGGGGTCCTTTTCGGCCTTGTCCTTGTGGAGGGCCATTTCGATTCCGATGTAAAGCTCGCGTTCGGTGAAGGGCTTCAAAAGATAGCCGAAAGGCTCGGTGAGCTTGGCCCGCTCGATGGTTTCGTCGTCGGAGTAGGCCGTGAGGAAGACGATGGGCACGGAAAGCTTCTTCCGTATCTCCTCCGCGGCCTCGATGCCGTCGAGGCGCCCGGGCATCACGATGTCCATCAGGATGAGGTCCGGCAGGTCCTTTTCGACGGCCTTCACCGCCGCCTCGCCCGATGTCTGGTGGGAGGTGACGGAGTAGCCCAGGGCCGCAAGCTGGGTTACGATGCCCTGGGCCAGGATGAACTCGTCCTCCACCACCATGATTCGTCCCTTGGACATGTGGATGTGCTCCTTCATATTGCCTGATATTTTACAGGGACACCATAACCGATGACAAGCGGGAAGGGAAGAATGATTTTTTCGGAGCCTGCGTTTCGCCTATGGGGATGCGGCCGGAAACCTTCGCAGCCGTTTGCTCCGGCCGGCCGGCGTTGCCGTGGAGGGATGCCGGGCGGCTTTTCCGCGCTTTCGGCGCCGCCGGATACGCCCGGCCCGGAAATTTTACTGGCGGCCGGCCGGGATGTGTGCATAAATAGGCCATCACGAATCGAGGTCCGGTTCCGGGAGGCTTTCGGTTCCTCCCCCGGGGAGGGGCTGGAGCGCGGCTTTTTAAGCCAATCGTAATAGAAATATATTTTTGAGATGGGTTCAAGGTTCTCGAGCCTGACAGCGAACCTAACGGAGGTCGCCGTGAAAAGCTTGGCGGGATTGACCGTGGCCATGACGGTTTCCGGAAACGAGTTCGATCCGGAGGGCCCTGGCTGGAAGAAGGACAGCGAGACCCCGGAGTACCGGATTTTCTACCAGGACTCCCCGGGCGGCGAGACCAGGAAGGTGCTTTTGATCGGCGTCGTCAACACCTCCCCGGAGGCCTGCTTCGTACTGGTGACGGACTACGAGAAGTTCCCCGAGTTCATGCCCTTCGTCCAGTACACCAAGCTTTTGGAAACCGAGAACGTGAGCCCCGACATCGTCAAGAAGTGGGTTTTTTTCTACCTCAATCCGCCAATGGTGGCCAACCGTTTCTACACAATAGAGCTTTGGGACGAGAAGCACGCCGATGGAAGGCCCGGGGTTTTCCGCTCCCGCTGGAGCCTCGATAAGAGCGGCCGTAGGCGCACGCCCGAGGACAAGGACATAAAGCCCAAGGTGAAGGGCGGCTTCAAGCAGCCGGTGGAAACGCCCCTGAACGACGGCTTCTGGCTCTTCGAGCCCCTTGACGGGGGAACGCGCACCAAGGTCACCTACTGGGTGTGGACCAACCCGGGCGGGGCAATTCCGCCGGGCATCGCAGACAAGGCCAACGCCATAGCCCTTCCCAAGCTGTGGACGGCCTTCACCGAGCGCCTGCGGGAAAAGAAGCTCATGAAGTGAGCGCGGGCCGCAGCCAAACGGGATATTTCTTCATGCCGACCACTCCCAGAAGGGTAAACCCGCGGAAAAGGGCGGCGCGGGTTCTTGTTCACGTTTTCTGGATCGCCCTTTGGGCGGCCGCGGTCCTGGCCGCCGGCGACGACTTGGCGGCTCCGGCCGGCAAGGGCTGGGAGGAAAAGGGCGGAGGAAGCGGCTATCGCACCTACCTGCGTTACAAGCCGGGCTCCGACACGGCCGAGGTGCTCATGGTGGGCGTGGTGCCCGATTCGCCCAGGGCCTGCCTGGCCGTGGTCACCTCCTACGAGAGCTTTCCCTCCTTCATGCCCTACATACGCTTCACGCGTCTCCTCCGCTCCGAAAAAGCCGCGCCCGGAAAAACCGTAAACACGGTTTTCTTCTACGTGGAAGCCCCGCTCGTAAGCCCCCGCTACTACACCCTCCGGCTCGTCGACGAGGAAAACGCCGACGGCGCGGCCGGCGTGTGCCGCAGCGCCTGGGAGCTGGAGCGGGGGGCGCTC
>JAKAGN010000395.1 GCA_021815525.1 Deltaproteobacteria bacterium | reverse complement strand
ACGCAGGAAAAGCATTCCCAGCACTGGTCGGGCTCCTGGTTGTAAGCCTTCATGGCGGTGGGATCGAGCACCATCAGGTCATTGGGGCAGATGTACATGCAGGCGGTCTTGTCGCCGCCCTTGCATCCGTCGCATTTCTCGTAAATGACATAACTCGGCATACGGTCTTCCTCCTTACAAGGTTCAAAGGTTTTTTCGCCGCGCGATGCCCTTGCGCGGCCTGTTGGTTTGCGTTCCGGCGGTCCAGCCTCTCCGCCGCCCCGGGCTCCCAGAAGTGCCGGTGATCCACCTCCTTCCGAAAAGAATCGGTAAACCTTCGGATCACATCCCAAGTCTGACGCAGACCGTGCGGCTGCGTAACGTCCGGCAAGGCCTTCCGAACCGCGAAATGAAGGCGATTTCAGAAAATCAGCCGACTACTAAGCACCCGCCCGGGCATTTGTCAAGGCGTTTTTCGCCCGGGATTTTCCGGCGCCGCGGGCGCTTGAGTCCGCTTTTGAAAGGAAATTCAAATGCGTTGACGCATGGGCCCCCGCGGGCTATTCTGAAGGCATCATCAACATGAAGCCGCGCGGGAAAAGCAAGCGCCGGAACGCCGCGGAAAGAGGCCCGGAAAAGGAGGGCGGGACATGGACCTTGCGGGAAAAACGGCCCTGGTGCTGGGCGGAATAAAGGGCATTGGCCGCGCCGTGGCGCTGGCGCTGGCCCGGAGGGGCGCGAATGTGGCAGTCACCTGGTACGACTGGGACTCCGAGCTTGCCAATCTCACCCGGGACCTCGAAGCCGCCACGGACCGCTTCCTGATTTTGAAGGCGAACCTGCTGGAGACCTCCGGCATAAAGGCCGTGGTGGACGCCGTGGCCGGGCGCTTCGGCGGAATCGACATTCTTTTCAACAATATAGAGCGCGGCGGCTGGCCCGCGGTTCACGGCCCCTACACGGAGGAGCAGTGGGACCTCGAAATGGCCACCACCCTCCGCGCCAAGCGCTGGGTCCTGGAGGCCGCCCTCCCCCACCTGAAAAGAAGCGGCCGGGGCTGCGCCATAAACGTCTCCTCCATCGCCGGAACCGTGGGCCGCACGGGCCCGGCCGCCCCCTTCTTCGCCGAGGGCTACGCCGCGGCCAACGCCGGGGTGGCCACGCTCACCCGCGCCTTCGCACGCCGGGGCGCGCCCGAGGTGCGGGTGAACGAGCTCCGCCTGGGCTTCTTCGACACCCGCCACGGCCCGGGCACCCGGGGCTGGGAGATTCTGACGGAAGCGGAGCAGCGGGCCATCATGGATCACACGCTCTTGGGGCGCACGGGGAGCCTTGACGACATCGTCTCCGCCGTACTATTTTTGATTGAGGACGCGCCCTTCATGACCGGCGCGACCCTGCTCCTCGACGGCGGCTACCTCCTGGGCGGCGAGCCCGTCCCGCCCGTGCCCGCCGGAGTGGTCAAACCCGGCGAAAGCCTGTTCGGGAAGTAACTACCTTGATCGAACCTCGGGAACTTGCCAACAATACCTGCATTCATAAAGGTAATACTATTACTATTGAATAATAAATGCTATAGCGTTTATGATTATTGAGATTAATAATATATATGCCCCCAATAAATGGTGATAACCTAAAATTGTATCAACAAATATAAATTCATATAAAACACAAAAAAATCCGATGATTAATAAAAACGCAACAGTATATTGTAATCTATTAGTTCTTTTATATTTTTCTATTGATTTAGATAGAATAATAGATGATAATATGATTATAAATGTAATTGAAATGAAAGTAGCCCTTATTGAGTCAAATAATATTTCTTTATACCAGCTTGGTTCTATTACTTCATTTATATTAAATTTATATGTATAATAATGATTAAATGGAATAATTAATTTATCTGATAAGTATGCTATAGTATAATTAATCAATTTTATATTTGTTCCACCTTCATATTTCCATCCATATATTGAAAATAGATTAATAATAAAAATAATATACGATAAATATAAAATTAATCTTTTTTTATTATTATATATCGATATCATTGTATCAATTCTCATAATGATATCTCTATTAGCTTATTAGATTCATGGAAACAGCTCGGAAAGAATCAAAATCAGTTGTAATGGCATTCAAAGTATGACGTGCTTCAAAATCCACTCCAGCCCGAATTTCAAAAGCGCCGCGTCGTCGGTTTTGAGCTTCTTTTTGAGGGCGTTGGGGATGTCGAAGCGCTTCAAGAAGCTGCTGGCGAAGACGAAGCTCCGGAACTCGTCGATGTTGTAGGCCGCCATGAAGGCCATGCGGCCGCGCCGTCCCCCGGGGCCCTCGCCTCGCCAGGGGTCCTTGGGGAGCCTCCGCAGAAAATCCGCCCACACGCCCGTCATTTCGTAATAAATCAATGCGTTCTGGTTGGTGAGCCAGCGCTTCACCGTCCATTCCTTCTTCTCGTGGCGGCCCAGGCAGAACTCGGGCGGCCGGAAGAGGTCCACGCGCGAGGCTTTCCCGTTTTTTTCGTCGTAGTCCATGCCGTGCTCGGTGGGAAAGCTGCGGCAGGCCCAGGGCCGGTCGGGGTAGACGCCGCAGCCCTTTTCCAAGAGAAAGGGGCAGGTTTTTTCGGCGTTTTCGGCCATTTCAAGGAGAACCGAGGGGAAGACCTCGCCCGGCCGCAGGACGACGCCGGTGTGGCGCTCGATGAACTCCGAAGAGCTTATGCCCAGGTTTTTGCGGAGCCGGATGACGTCGTAGGGGTAGAGGTAGAGGTTCAGGTTGCGGCAGCACAGGTTGAAGCAGTCAAGGTCCGGCCGGCACTCGAAGCAGAAGGTGTCGTTTTGCTTAAGGATCCGCCCTCCCCTTTCGTCCAGGTCGTCCCGCGAGATTTCCTTCATCTTTCCTCCTCGCCGAGCCGGGCGATGATCTCAGCCACGCTTTCGTTCACGCGGCCCGAAAAGCCCGCGGCGCGCCTTAGCTCCTGCTCCAGGGCCGCCATTTCGCGGTATAAGGGCGTGCGGTCGAGGGCCGGGGCTTTCTCTCCCGCCAGGGCCTCGAAGACAGCGCAGCCCGGGCCGCCCTGGACCCGCCCGCCGGAAAGCGAGAGGCTCCAGGAGAGCCCGTGCAGGCGGCAGATCATGGGGCGCTTTTCGTAGACCATGCAGCGGCCGTTTTCGTTTAACGGGCACCAAGCCGAGAAGGGGCCGCTTTCCCCACCCCACGCGGTGCGCGCCGCCAGGACCGCCATCGCCCGTTGCCGCGCCGCCCCCCTTGCCTCGGCCGGAAGCGCCGAAAATCCCTCCCGAAGCGCCAGGACCTCCGCCAGCGTGTGATGTTGGAACCAGGTCTTGCAGCAGTTGTCCTGGCAGCCGGTGCACGCAAAGCCGCGACTAATGGCGGCCTCGTCATAGGCCTTGTCCATGCGCGCGAAAACGGCGGCGAGTCTTTCGCGGAAGGCGTCGAAAACCGCGTTATGCGGCGGCGTGGAAAAATTTGTCATCGG
>JAKAGN010000394.1 GCA_021815525.1 Deltaproteobacteria bacterium | reverse complement strand
GGCCTGGCCCAGACCGGGACCGGCAAGACCGCGGCCTTCGTGCTGCCCATCCTGGACCGTCTCATGGGCGGCCCGCGCAACAAGGTCCGGGCCCTGGTCCTGGCCCCCACCCGAGAGCTGGCGGAGCAGATCCGCCGCGACGCCGTCCTCTTGGGCCAAAGGACGGGCCTCCGGAGCGTCAGCATCTACGGCGGCGTGGGCATAGGCCCCCAGGCGGCCCAGCTTAAGAAGTCCCAGATCGTGGTGGCCTGCCCCGGAAGGCTCCTGGACCACATGGGCCGGGGCAACGTGGATTTTTCGGGGCTTGAGATGCTGGTCCTGGACGAGGCCGACATGATGTTCGACATGGGCTTTTTGCCGGACATCCGCCGGATACTGCAGAAGCTGCCGCGCAAGCGCCAGACCCTGCTGTTCTCGGCCACCATGCCTTCGGAGATAAGGAGCCTGGCCTCCGAGGTGCTGTGCGATCCGAAGACCATCCAGGTGGGGGCCTGCGCCCCGGCGGAAACCGTGAGCCACGCCATGTTTCCCGTGGCCCGTCACCAGAAGACGGAGCTTTTGATGGAGATACTGCGGCGCACGGAAACCCGGAGCGTGCTGGTGTTCACCCGCACCAAGCACAGCGCCAAGAACCTCGGCGAGAAGCTGGCCCGGGCCGGGTACCGCTCCGCGAGCCTTCAGGGCAACCTGAGCCAGGGCAAGCGTCAGGCGGCCCTGGACGGGTTCCGCTCCGGCGAGTTCAAGGTCCTGGTGGCGACCGACATCGCGGCGCGGGGCATCGACGTGACCCGCGTTTCCCACGTCATCAATTACGACGTGCCGTCCACGCCCGACGCCTACATCCACCGCATCGGCAGGACCGGCCGCGCCGCCAGCACCGGCAGCGCCTACACCATGGTCACCAGCGAGGACATGGTCATGGTTCGGGCCATTTCCCGGCTCCTGGGAGGCCCCATCGAGTCCCGCAAGCTGCCGGGCTTCGATTACAGCACCAAGGCCCCGGCCGCCGAAAAGGCCGCCCCAGCGCCCCAAAACAGGCCGGCCTTTCAGCCCCGCCGCAACGGCCGGGCCCCGCAGGGCCGTTCGAGCCGTCCTCGCAGGTTTGCGGGATAGCAGGGCGCCGGGCTGCCTCACCCGAAATGGAGGCGGCGCCGCGAAAGGTAGGCAGGCAGGGCGTTCCGGGCTATGCCCACAAGGAGCGCCCTGCCTTTTTCGGGTCCGGGGTGGGGAGGGTTTTCGCCAAGGGCCGTCCGGACGAGCTCCAGGGTGTGGACCAGGGGCTTTCCAGCTGCCGCCGCCGCGCGCACCGTCTCCAGGGAAAGCAGGCAGCCGCCGCAGTAAGTGACGGCGCGGGAGGCGGGGGAATCGTCCAGGGCCCGCAAGGCTTTCAATGCCGCCGCCGCGATGTCCCGGGCCGAAAACCTTGCGCAGCCCGCCGCCATTCCGCAGCAGAGGCCTTGGGCGCGGTTTTGCCGCGTCTCGTACACCGCGGTCCCCAGGCGGCGGAGAAGCTCCCGCTGGCGCTCCATGAAGGGCTCCCCCAGAAGCCTTGCGTGGCAGGAGTCGTGGATCACCACGCTCTCGGAGAGGGGCCGGGTGATGTGGAACTCGCCCCGGTCCAGGGCCGCGAGAAACCAGTCGGCGAAGTGCGAAATTTTAAAATCGAAGCGCGCGCCGAATCTGCCCGGCAGAACGTTTTGGAACATGTTGGCCCCGGCCGGGCACATGAAGACCATCTCCCTGACGCCCTTACCCGCATAAAAGTTTGTCAGGCGGGCGGCAGCGGCCCGGACCTCCCCGAAAAGCCCCATGCGCCAGTACATCTCCGAGCAGCACAGGTCGAAGCGGCCCCACACGGGAAGCCGATTGAAGATGGCGCCCGTGGCCAGAAGCGGCATGGCGAGAAGATTGCAGCCGGGGTAGAGGACGGTTTCCGCCGGGGGATCGCCCTTGCCCCATTTTTCGTGGAGGGCGCGCTCCTCCGCCGAAAAGGGGAGATCGGTCCTGAAGTTGGGCCGCGAAAAGGGCAGGAGATAAGCGGCCCGGGCGGGGATGCCGCGCCTGGCGTTGCGGGCGTTCCAGGCCGCGAGGATCCTGTCGTAAGGCCCCGCTCCGTGCGGGCAGAAGGCGTTGCAGGCGGCGCAGCCCGCGCAGCGCTCGAAGATTTCGGAGGGAAGGCCCAGGTTGACGCGCCGCATCTCCCGCACGGCCTTTTTGCGCGAGAAGCCGAGATAGCGGCAGCGCACGAGGCACTCCCCGCACTCGCGGCAGGCGTTTTCGGCCGCGCTCACGGGGTCTCCCCCAGGGCCTCGGCCGGGGCGCCGTTTGGCGCCTCGGTTTCGCGGGCCGCCGGGGCCGGAGCCATGTGAACCCCGCCGGAGTCGGGGCCGGAGGAAAAGACCCCGCGTTCCTTTTCCTGGGCCTTCAGGCGGCTCTCCCTCGCCCTTTGGAGGTTCGCCGCCACCTCGGGGCTTCCGGGGTAGAGCTTAAGCGCCTTTTCCAGGCTCCACACCCCCTCGTCCCACAGGCCCGCCGCGCACAGGGCCGCGCCAAGGTTGGCGTAGGCTCGCCAGAAATCGGGATCCACCAGCACGGCCCTGCGGTAGTAACGGATGGCGTCCCGCACCCGGTTTTGCACGAACATGGCGTTTCCCATGTTGAAGTGCCCGGGGGCGTAGCGGTTGTCGATCTCTATGGCGCGCTTGAAGAGGCCCTCGGCGCGCGGAAGGTCGCCCTGCTCCATCACCGCCACCCCCAGGGCGTCCTGGGCGCGCGGGTTTTCGGGGCGCTTCCGGGCCGTGTCGCTCCAGAGGGCGTAGGCGCTGCGGTAGTCGCGGTTCCGGGCGAAGGTGGCCCCCGCCAGCACAAGGCAGGCAAGCCCCGCCACGGCCAAAAAGACAAGAAACGGCTGCTCCCCCCGCCGGGCCGCGAGGAGGCCAGCGCCCGTCACCACCGCCGCGGCAAGCGCCGCAAGCGGCAGGTACATGCGGTGCTCCGCCGCCACGGTGTTCAGGGGCACCAGTGACGACGAGGGCCCGAGAATGGCGAAGAAACAGATTCCGGCGAAGGAGAGGGGGTGCTTTTTCACAAGCCCGTAAAGGGTGGCGAGGAAGGCCGCCGCCAGCGCCGCGGCATACGGGACGAAGCGCCAGCCCTTTTCCGGCAGCCACCAGTAATCGAAGCAAAGGCCCTTGGGGAAGACGGCGAGCCTAAGGTAGCGGGCGATCACGATGGGCTGGGTTCTGGCGTAATCCCAGCGCGTGACGTCCGTCTTGAAGCCCATGATCCTCACGGCGCGCGCCGCGAGCGCCATGTTGGCGGCAAGTATCGCCGCGCCCGCCGCGAAGGCCAGGTAGAGGAGCGCCGAGCGCCGCAGGGACGCAAGGAAGGGGCGGGGCGCGAAAAGATGATGGTAGGCCGCCAGCACCGCGGGGGCTGTAACCAGGATTTCCTTGGTGCCGAGCCCCAGGAAAAACGTTGCGAC
>JAKAGN010000020.1 GCA_021815525.1 Deltaproteobacteria bacterium | reverse complement strand
CCGATCTCACGGCCATCGAGTTCCAGATCGGAAACACCTGCAATCTAGAGTGCATCATGTGCTACGGGGAGTACTCGTCGGCCATAAGGAAGAACCGCGAGAACCTCCCGCCACTGGAAAGCCCCTACGGGGACGATTTTGTGGAGGACGTGGCCCGGATCGCCCCGGGGCTCGCCATAGCCCGCATGAGCGGCGGCGAGCCCTTTCTGATGGAAATCTACCACAGGCTCTGGGAGGAGATCGCGGCCCGGAACCCCCGCTGCCGCTTCCGGGTCACCACCAACGGAACGATCTTCACCAGGCGCGTGGAGGCGGCGCTTTCGCGTTCGGATTTCGAGCTGTGCGTGTCCTTGGACGCCCTTAACCCCGCGGTTTTCGCCTCCATACGGGTTAACGCGGCCCTTCCTGCGGTGCTTGAAAACATCGAATTGTTCAGGCGTTACGCATTGGTGCGCGGCACGTCCCTTTCGCTTTCCTTCTGCCTAATCCGCCAAAACTGGAGGGAGCTTCCGGGGATCGTCCTTTTCGCCAACGATATTGGGGCCTTTCTGGCCATCTCGCCGTCGTGGCACCCGGAGGCCACCTCCATCCGCACCTGGCCCGCGGTCGAAATAAGGCGGGTTCTCTCGGAGCTTTCGGGCTTCGATCCCCCGGCCGCGAACTCCGTGGAGCGCCGCAACCGGGCGGCCTTCAGGGAGGCCATGTCCACCGTGGCGGACTGGCTTTGCGAGGCCCGGGCCCTGGAGGAGGAGATTTCCTGGGACGAGTTCCGGGCCCTGGTGACGCGGCAGGTGACGGAGCGGATAGAGATGGAGGCCCTTGGACTTCCGCCGGGCGAACGCGCCCGCGCGCGCCGGGTGAGCCGGGAAAAGCTCACGGCGGTGTTCGATGGATTTTCCGGCCGCAGGGTTTCGCGCCTCCACGAGGCCGCGCTCTACCAGATGGACATGACGGGAACCCTTGCCATCTTTACGGAAGAATCAGTGGAAAGCCTCAAGGCGCGCCTGGAAACGTTTCTGGAGTCACCCATACTGGTGAGGTGAACTTTGTAAATCGCCTGCTTCAGCGCCTTCTTCAAGGACTCGGAAGCGGGACGTCCCTGCGATCGAGACGGCAGCTTTCAAGGGCGGACAAGTCCGGCCGCCAGGCCCCTCTTCCGCGTTTCAAAAATTTGACCGGCTTCAATGCGAAGCCCTCCAAAATCTGCTCCGCGTGTGCGCAGCACACGCGGAGCCATAACGGGGGTCCGGGGGAGGGCCATTTTAATGCTTTGGCCCCCGGCCGCCGGAGGCATTCTTTTGCCTTTTCAGTACCTTTTGGGAAACGTGAGTTCTCTTGCCTGGTGGAGGCGGGTGTAGTAGCGGCCGGCGGCGAAGCCGCGGGTCACGGAGATGGCCCCTTCGGGGCAGGCGGCGGCGCAGCATCCGCAGGCCACGCACCCGGAGACGCCGGGCACGATCTCGGAGAGGAATGGGAGGGGCTTATCCTTGCCATTCATCGCTTTTTCCATCTCTATGGAGCGGGCCGGGCATATGGTGGTGCAGAGCCTGCAGCGCACGCACTTTTGGGGATCGAAGAAAAGGAGCCCCGAGGCCATTTCCCGGGGATCGGCGTAGTCGGGGGGGACAAAGCGGTCGGAAAATCTCAAGGCGGCCATCATCATTCACCCTGCCTTTCCACCCGGGGCTTCCGGGTTCCGCGGTCGAACCACGTCACAAGCTGCACCTCGCGTTTGACCTCTCCGTCGGAGGGCGTTTTGGGCCAGCCTAGGGCTATGCAGTCATTGAGGCTATACGGGTACTTCACGCCGAAGAGGCGCCGCCACTTGGGAAGGTACATGTTGAGCTTTATCATGCCCAGCCAGCAGCTTCCGGCCCCCATGGAGTGGGCCGCCAGCACCATGTTCTGGCCGCAGATGCCGATGTCGGTGGGCGGCGAGGAGACGCCCCGGCAGTCCTCCAAGAGAAGAATCAGGGTGGGCGCGCCGTGGAAGACCGGGGCCTTGCCGTCCGCGATCTGCTTCATGAGGGAAAAGGGCACGGGGTGCAGCTCGTTGGGCCGCGTGCGCACAACGAGCTTCGTGAGCCAGGAAAGGTAGGTTTTCCGGAGATCCGAGCGGGTCGAGTCCAGAAACCACATGAGAAGCTTGCACATCTTGATGGCGTCGGCCTCCATCTCGGCGATGATCTCCGGGTCGTTCACCACCACGAACTTCCAGGGCTGGGAGTTGCCGGCCGAGGGCGCGAAGCGGCCCGCCTCCAGGATGCGGCGGATCATCCCGTCCGGCAGGGGCTCCTTCTTGAAGGCCCTTGTGCTGCGCCGCGAAAGGATGACCTTCTCCACGGCATTGGGGGCCATGCCCTCCTCGTAGGAGCCCAGGGGGGAGAGGGCGTCGTCCTTTGCCATTGCTTCCTCCTTCTTTTTCATCGGGATTTCTCCATGAGTGAAGTTCCGTAGCGTTCCGCCAGGGTTCCGGCGCCGTTTCCGGCGCTCCGCTTTTTGCGCATTTCGCTTAGGTGGGCCAGAAGAACATCCTCGTAAAACGCGGCCAGTGGCAGCATTTTTTCGGGGCTAGTGAGAAACTCCTCCAGAAAGACCCTTTTAAGCTCCACGTGCCGGGTAAGGACCTCGGAGGTTGTCCCGGAAAAGAAGAGGGTGAGCATCTTTTTCCTTATGGTCCTTGTCACGTTTGAAAGGAGCATGAAGACTATGTTGTTGGTGGCCGCGGCCACCAGATCCTCCTCCCGCATGTTGAGGTCAACCAGGCGCGCCACGTCGCCGATGCTTCCTTTTTCCTCGTCCACCAGATCCAGGAGCTTTTTCACGTCCCGGGGCGCGATCTTCCTTATGGCGGATTTCAGCATCATCGGGAAGAAGCCGCACCAGAACTCCCAGATTTCGTCCACGGTGTAGGGGTCCACCGCGAAGGGCCGGCCCTGGTCGTCCTCCTCCTGGGCGAAGATGAGGCGCAGGAACTCCGGCCCCGCCTCCTTCAGAAAGTCCTTCACGTAGATGCCGTCCCCGGGCCGGATGTCCAGGACCCCCAGGGATTCCAGCTGCTTCAGGGCGAGCCTTAGGGAGGTGCGGTCGATCTCCATGGATAAAGCGAGGCTTCGCTCGGTTGGGAGCTTCTCGCCGGGAGCGAGCTTCCCCGTGAATACGCGCTGGGCAAGGATGTTTACGACCGACTCGTAACGGTGGTTGTGGGCCATTTTTAATTTTTTCTTGACATTTGGTTTGAGTTGTTGTCTTCTTTGGTTAAACCAATATCGCATGATGGTTTAATCGTCAAGGAAAAAATAACGAGCCAAATCCCATCCCCGAGGAGACGCCATGCGCGACGTATACGTCATCGGTGTGGACACCATCAAGTTCGGAAGGTACCTGGATAAAAGCATAAAGGACCTTGCCGCCGCCACCTTCGCCGGCTGCCTTAAAGACGCCGGGCTCGAAAAGAAGGACATAGAGGCCCTGTGGTTCGCCAACTCCGGCTGGGGCGACGCCGGCCAGACCTGCATCAGGGGCCAGGTGGCGCTGCGGCCCGTGGGCCTCGAGAAGATACCCATCACGAACGTCGAAAACGCCTGCGCGGGCGGCTCCACCGCCTTTCACCACGCCTGGATGGGCGTGGCCTCCGGGCTCTACGACATCACAATGGCGCTAGGGGCGGAAAAGCTTTACAACAGGAACAAGATGGCCACCTTCGCGGGTTTCCTGGGCGGCATCGACATAGAAAACTGCGCGCAGATCGTCAAAAGCCTCACGGGCTTTCAGTTGACCGACGAGGACCGCTTGATGGTGGCCGACTTTACGGCCAAGTACCAAAAGCCCAAGCCCGCCGCCAAGAAGCCGAAAAAGCCGGTTCCAGAGCGGGTCAAGGGACGCATAATGGAGATCCGGGACCAGCTCGTGGTGGGGATCCGCCTGGGGGAGGCCATAGGCTACGACAAGGTGCGGGAGCTGGCCAAGATGGGCGGTGGCGACCACTCGCCCTTCATGGACGTCTACGGCTTCGCGGCCCGGCAGCACATGAAACGCTTCGGCTCCACGGTGGAGCAGCTTGCGGCCGTGGCATCCAAGAGCCATTTCCATTCCACGTTGAACCCCAACGCCCAGTACCGCTTCCCGGTCTCGGTGGAAGACGCCCTCGCGGACCGCGTCGTTTCCTGGCCGCTCACCCGCTCCATGTGCGCGCCCATAGGCGACGGCGCCGCCTCCGCCATCGTGTGCTCGTCCGCCATGGTGAAAAAGCTGGGGTACTCGGGCCGGGCCGTTAGGATAAAGGCCTCCATCTTAGGCTCCGGAGCCGACCGGCCCTTCGGCTTCGACGAGCCCGAGATCGGCGCGCGCCTCTCGCGCATCGCCTACGAGCGCGCCGGTGTCGGGCCATCCGATATCTCCTGCGCCGAGGTCCACGACGCCACGGCCTACGGCGAGATCCGCCAGGCCGAGAACCTGGGCTTCTGCGCCGACGGCGAGGGCGGCCGTTTCGCGGAATCCGGCGCGTCCCGGCTTGGCGGCAGGCTTCCCATCAACCCCTCCGGCGGGCTCTTGTCCCGCGGCCACCCCGTGGGGGCCTCGGGGCTCGCCCAGGTCCACGAGCTTACCACCCAGCTTAGGGGTACTGCCGGAAAACGCCAGGTGGAAGGCGCCCGGCTGGCGCTGGCCGAAAACGGCGGAGGCGCCCTGGGAGCCGAGGAGGCGGCCATGTGCATACATATCCTGGAAGCCCCTTCTAGGTAGCGGGGCCGCCCACAAGCGCGAACTGCGGCGTCAGACATCGCGGCGCGTCGCTCACGTACGAACAGTACGCTCGCTTCCGGGCCGCTCGTCTTCCTTGCATTTCATCGCTTGTGAACGGCCCCCCGAAGCGGAGCCGGAAATGAAGACAAAGATAAAGACACCGGAAACTGTAAGCGGCCTGCCGGGGAGGAAATGACATGGCTTTGACCAGAGCTCAGAAAATAGCCTTCAAGAAGGCTCGAATGAAGATGGCGGGCAGGGCGATGCGCTCGTTCGGCCGCTTTTTGGCCGACGAGGCCAGGCGCGGAAGTTTTTTCAGGAACGCCACCGGGGTGCTGTCCGGGGCCGTGGAGGACATGTCCTGGGCCGAGCTTCTGGAGGAGCGCGCGCGGCGCAGCCCCAAGAAGAAGTTCCTCCTCTACGGGGACGAGAGCTTCACCTACCGCGAGATGGACGAGAACGCCAACCGCTGCGCGCACCTCCTCCTCTCCCTTGGCGGCGGGCGCGGCAAGGGCATCGGAATCTTCATGCGCAACTCCCCGAGGTTCCTCGATCTTTTCTTCGGGGCCCAGAAGATAGGCATGTACATCGTGCCCATCAACCCGGAGCTTAGGGGCGACGGCCTCAATTACATCCTGGATCACAGCGACGTGGAGTTCCTGGCCTGCGACGCGGAGCTTCTGGACACCTTCGGGAGCATCCCGGCCCGGCCCGCGCGCCTCAAAACCTTGATCGTTGACGACATCGAGAAGGAGGCTTGTGGCATCGCCCTTCCCGAGGGCGCGGTGGCCCTTTCCCGCTTTCGGGCCAAATCCGCCGCCAACCCCAAGATCGGCTACGATCCCAAGGACATGGTGCTTTTGATCTACACCTCTGGCACCACGGGCCGCCCCAAGGGCGTGGTCTACACCTATAACCGCAGCCGCGTGAAGCTTTTGGGGCTCATGGGGGGCATCCTCGTGAACCCCGACGACGTCTACTACACCGCGCTGGCCCTCTGCCACGGAAACGCGCTTTTTCTCACCGTGACCTTGGCCATGTCCGTGGGCGCCACCGTGGCCCTTGCCCGGAAATTTTCCGCCAGCCGCTTCTGGGACGACATCCGCCGCTACGACGTCACCATCTTCAACACCATCGGCTCCATCGTCCCCATCCTCATGAAGCAGCCCGAATGCGCCCTGGACTTGAACCACAAGGTGACCCGCGTGCTCTCCGCCGCCTGCCCCGCCGACATGTGGGAGGCCTTCGAGAAGCGCTTCGGCGTCAAAATCTTCGAGGGCTACGGCGCGGTGGACTCGGGCGGCAAGGGCATCCTGAACCTCGGGACCGCTCCCGTGGGCTCGCTGGGAAAAGCCCTTGGGGCCCCCGGCTCCTGCCGCGTGGTGGATGAAAACGGCGTGGATGTGCCCCCCAACACCCCCGGCCAGCTCATCTTCAAGGTGGGCGATAAAAAATCCTCCGTCCGCTACTACAAGAACGAGGAGGCCACCGAAAAGAAGGTTCACGGCGGATGGATGTACACCGGCGACATAGTGCGCCGCGACGAGGACGGCTACCTCTACTTCGTGGGCCGCGACACCGAGTCCATGCGCAAAAGCGGCGAGAACGTCTCCGCCTACGAGGTGGAGCACGTCATAGTCCAGCACCCGGAGGTGGAGGACGCGGCCGTCTACGCGGTTCCATCCGAGCTTGCCGAGGACGAGATCATGGCGGCCGTGAAGCTCATGCCGGGTAGCACCCTCAGCGCCCCGGCCCTGCGCGCATGGCTTGCCGACAAGCTCGCCCGCTACGCCGTGCCGCGCTACATCCGCTTCGTCACCGAGTTTCCCATGACCCAGACCCACCGCATCATCAAAAAGGAGCTGGAAAAGGCGGGAGTGACCCCCGACACTTACGACGCCAATACGGAGCGGAACTGAAAAGGCAAAGGCGCCTCCGGCGGCCGGGGAGGCTACGCCCCCCCGGACCCCCGATAATGGCTACGCGTTGCTGCGCAACGCGTAGCAAGGGTTTATGGGCTTCGCATTCAGCAGCCCGGCGCTTGATGAGCGGAAGAGGGGCTGAAGGGGAGCTTGTCGTAAGCCTGGGGGCCGATGCTGATAAAGGGCGCGGAGCGCGCGTATGCGCGCGAAGCCATTAAAAAATTTTAGGAAAGGGTGAGGGAGGGGGGGGCGGGAAAAGGGGATTTCAGCCTGACGAAAAACGATGAGCCGCAAGGCGCGCGAGGCGCGCGCGAAGGGAGCGTATTGTTCATACGTGACCGAGCGCAAGACGAAGCGCAACACAGCGGATCGCGTTTTTAGCCAGGCTGAACCCTTTTTTTAAAAAGGGTCCCCCTTCCCCCCTCCCCCGCAAATCCCACCCCACTCCACCCTCAAAAGGAGGCATCCATGAACCTGAAGCGCAAGGAGGCCGAAAAGCTCGCGGCCCGAACGCCATCCTTCGAGGAGATGACGGCGAGCCTTCACGCGGGCCCTAGGCTTGCCCGGGGCATGATCCGGGAGACCAGGGACGTGGTGGCCTACTGCCGGAAGTTTTGCGACGAGGTGGTGAGGCCGCAGGTCTTGGAGCTGGATCGGGGGCTTCACGAGGACCCCGATCACCTGCCCTGGGACTTCGTGAAGAAGGCCAACGAATGGGGCTTTTACAGCCTCTGGATTCCGAGGCTCTTGGGCGGGCACGGGGTGAACTTCTCGTCCCTGTCGTATGCGATGGAGGAGATAGGCTCGGTGTGCCTGGCCATGGCCAACCTGATCGGGGTCCATTACTTGGGCTTCGGGACCCTGACGTCCTCTGGCAACGCGCGGCTCATGAGGCGCCTGGCACAAGACGTCGTGGCCGGGGAGAAGAGCGGCGAGCCCTGCCTCATATCGCTCGCCATCACCGAGCCGGGCGCGGGCACCGACGTGGAGGAGGTGGACCTTGTGGATAAGGCTAACCTGGGCTGCCAGGCCAGGCGCGTGGATGGCGGCTACGAGGTTAACGGCAGCAAGGTGTTCATAAGTAACGGCCACCTTTCCACCTGGCACATGGTGATTTCCTACTCCGACCTTGCCCGTCCCTCCGAAACCACCGTCATGATGGCGGTAAAAACCGGCATGAAGGGCTTTTCCTTCGGCCGCCACGAAAAGAAGATGGGGCAAAGGGCCTGCCCGGCATCGGAGCTGGTATTCAATGACTGCTTCGTGCCGGACGAGCTGGTGGCCTTGGATGACCGCATAGCCCAGACCTTCACCCGCAGCCAGAGGGAGACGGGCCAGCAGATGATCGACTACGTGGTCTCCACCTCCCGCGCGGCGGTGGGGGCCTTCGGAGTGGGGGCCGCGCGGGGGGCCTACGAGGCGGCTTTGAAGTTCGCCTCGGAAACCGTGGTGGACGGCGAGCTTCTGGTGAACCACGAGTGGGCCCAGTGCTGGCTCGCCGAGATGCTGAAAAACGTCACCCTGGGCCGCCTGGCCTACGCGGAGACCAACTACGCAAACGGTCTTTACGGCATGTTCAAGCTTCTCCACGAGGAGCCCATGTTCAGCATCATGCGGCTAACCCCCAGGTTCATCTACGAGCGCTACGTGGCGCCGCTCCTGGAAAAGCCCGGGGCCACGGCCTTCTACCGTAAGCGCTCCTACGACGGCCAGTCCTCATGCGAGCAGCACCGCACCTCGGGGCTGGCCTCCATCGCCAAGTTCGCGGGCACCGATTTCGGCATCAAGAACTGCCAGATGGCGCTTGCCTTCATGGGCGAGGCGGGCCTGCGCCAGGACCGGGGGGCCGAGAAGCATCTTCGGGACGCCAAGCTTCTCCAGATTTACGAGGGCACCAACCAGCTCAACCGCTTGAACCTTTTCAAGTGCCTGATCGCCTGCGGCTGCGACGGCGCCCGCGTTTTCGAGGAAAAGGAAGGAGGCCTGTCATGAAAGAGGGAAAAGACCGCGAGCTTTCGCTTCTGGCCAAGGCCGCCGGCGAGTTCGGCGCGAAGGTTTTGGCGCCTTCGCGCGAGGAAAACGACCAGTACCCCTTCGGGCCGCTCTTTGAGCCGGCGCTGACCCGCGCCTTCGACCTGGGGTTCCTGCACGCCGGGCTTCCCGAGAACCTGGAGGGCCTGGGCGACCGCCTGGCGCCCCTGTGCGCGCTCCTCGAAAACGTCGCCCGGGACGATGCCTCCATGGCCGCCGTCATCCTCACCACGGCCTTCGCCCAGAACATACTCCTGGAAGCCGGCGAGGAGGAGCGCTTCAAGTCCTTCGCCGGCGGGTCCTGGACCTGGGCGGACGTGCTGATGGCCGCGCCCCTTTTCCGCGACCCCACCGAGACGGCGCCCGGGCTTACGGCCGAAAAACGCGGGGAAACCTTCGTCCTTTCGGGGAAAAGCGACTACGTGGTCCTGGGCGGCATCGCCAAGCGCGCGGTCCTTCCGGCCCTGGACCAGGCCGGAGCGCTCGGTTACTACCTTGTTGACCTTGGCGGCTGGGGAATAAGGAAAAGCGGGCCGGTCTTCAGCTTAGGCCTTCACGCCTGCCCGGCCGCGGACCTGGAGTTTTCGGGCGCGGAGGCGCTTTCCGTGGGCAAGGCCGGGGACGGCGGCAAGCTCTTCCGCGCGGTCTCGCAACGCTTCTCCGTGGCGGCCGCGGCCGTCCTTTCCGGGATCATGCGGGGAAGCTTCAAGGAAGCCGCCGATTACGCGAAGAAGCGCCAGCAGGGCGGCAAGGAGATCATCCGCTGGTCGGAGCTTCGGATGATCCTGGCCTCCATGGTCCAAGGCGTCCGCTCCACCGGGATGCTGGTCACCGAGGCCTGCCGCCTCTGGGACGCGGGAGACCCCAAGCGCCGCTCCGCAGCCCTTTCGGCCTTCCTCCACGCCGCCGAAGCCGCGATTTCGGCCACCACCGACGGCATACAGGCCCTGGGAGGCGTGGGCTACATGAAGGACTTCGGCCAGGAAAAACGCTTCCGCGACGCCCAGCACCTGTCGGCCGCCTTCGGAATCCTCCCCCGCAAAAAGCTCGCACTCTTGAAATTGACCATGGCGGGCGAGTAGACCGGGAAAGGCAAAAGCTGCCTCCGGCGGCCGGGGAGACTACGTCCCCCCGGACCCCCGATAATGGCTACGCGTTGCTGCGCCACGCTCCGCGGGTTTTATGAGGGCTTCGCATTTTGCCGGACAAGGATTGAGGCGCGGAAGAGGGGCTGAATGAGCATTTGTCGTAAGCCCGGGGGCCGACGTTTACACTGACGCCGGGCGCGCGCCACTCGCTCCGCATACAACCAATCGATTTTTGAGAAAAAAAAAGGAGGAAGGAACGCGGGGATTTTCAGGCTGACGAAAAACGATGAGCCGCAAGGCGCGCAAGCGAGCGGCGAAGGGAGCGTATTGTTCATACGTGACCGAGCCGTGAGGCGACGCGCAACACGGCGGATCGCGTTTTTCGGCAGGCTGAACCCTTTTGCAAAAGGGTTTCCCCTCTCCCTTCCCCCCGCAAAGCCTTTCCTTACGTTCCGAAATGTTTTAAAATGACGGCATGATAGTCGCCGGATGTGACGTGGGCTCGCTGACCGCCGAGGCGGTGATTCTTTCGGACGGGAAAATTCTCTGCGGCCGCATAATCCCAGTGCGGCCCACGGCGCTGGAGTCCGCCCGGGCCGTCATGGACCTGGCGCTTACGGAAACCGGCCTATCCTACGAGCGCCTGGACGCCTGCTGCAGCACGGGCTACGGGCGCTTCTCCATTCCCTTCGCCAAAAAAAACATGAGCGAAATCTCATGCCACGCCTTGGGGGCCTTCACGGCCCTTTCGTCCGTGCGCACCGTCATCGACATCGGCGGCCAGGACTGCAAGGTGATCGCCGTGGACGATGGCGGCATGATCGAGGACTTCGCCATGAACGAGAAGTGCGCGGCCGGAACCGGCCGCAGCCTGGAAATCCTGGCCTCCGCCGTGGGCCTTAGCCTCCCCCGCCTGGGAGAGGCTGCATTGAAGTCCCGCGGGCCCTTCTCCATCAACAACCGCTGCAGCATCTTCATGGAGGAGGAGGTCCTCTTCCACATCCAGCGCAAAAGCCGGACCTCCGACATCGCCTACGCCATAACCTCCGCCGTGGCCAAAAGGGTCGCAAGCCTGGCTCGGAGCGTCCGCCTCGCGCCGGCCTTCGCCATCACCGGCGGCGTGGCAAAGAATCCCGCCGTGGTGGAACGCCTGGAATCGCTCCTGGCCATCCGATTCTCGCCCCTTCCCTTGGACCCCCAGCTGGTGGGCGCCCTGGGCGCCGCGATGTTCGCCGCGAGACAAGCGGGAGCATGAGCCGGGGGTTTGCGGACCCGGCCTTTCCCTTGCAAATCAATCCGCTCTCCGGCAGCGGCGGTGGGGGCAGGAGGAGTCAGGGCACCAGCGGCAGGCGGGGCTTGCGACCTGTGAGCCCGGGGGACCGAAGGCAAGGATTCCCGAGATGGATTTCTGGGGGATCATCATTCCGCCCGCGGTGAGGCTTATGCCGATCGCCTCGGCGCGGATGGCGCGGAGGAGCGCCGGGTTGTCGGAAACGGGCCAGTCGCAGTAGCCGGGGCTGTAGCGAAAGCCGCGGACGAGGCCCTGGGCGGCCATTATCTCCCCCAGGCGCTTTTCCACCAGCTCCGCCAGGCTTTCGGCCAGGACCGAGCCTATGGCGTCCGCGCAGAAGTCGGCCAGGATGTCGCGTTCGCGGGCCGGGGGCGGGAAAGCGGGGCCGATGGTCAGGGCGAAGACCGCCCAGGCGCTGCCGTGTGAGAGGGCGCGGGCCACGCGGGGGGCTTTGAAGACGGGGCTTTCGGGCGCGTCGAGGGCGAAGCCGCCGCCCGGGGAAAAGCTCAAACCCGTGAAGCGGGCGGCCGCGCGGGGCGCAAGGGCCGCGGGGGCGCGTTCGAGGAGCCCGGTCAGCACGGCGCGCACGGCCTCGGAGCAACTGTCGGGCCCCGGATAGCCTAGGCGGGCCATGAGTGCGGCTTCCGGCGCGGCGATGTCCGAGCCTTCGAAATCGAGGAAGATTACGGCGCCTGGTTCGTTGTCGAGTTCCATTGGCCCCTCCGGGCTCTTTGCGGGTTTCCGGGACAGAAGATTCCACCTTCCGTCCCCTGTCAAGGAAAACCAGATGGGAAAGGTAAGCGCCAAGCCGCCGGGGCGCTTTTTTGAAAGGGGGGACGGCGGATTTTTTGCGGGATCCGATGCCTCCCCTTGAAATTCACAGGCTTTTTTCGATACGATTGCCCGTTTCGGTGACGCGCCCGATTCTTCCCTACTTATGTCTGGAGAGCCTTCATGAAAACCGCATCGCTCCGTTTCCGGCCTTTTACGGTGGCCGTCCTCGCAGTTGCAGCCTTTTTTCTGCCGGCGGCTCACGCCCTGGCCGGGAACTGCTGCGTGGGCTACATCAACCTTCAGAGGATCATTTCCGAATCCACCGACGGAAGGGCCGCCGGGGCCCAGTTCTACAAGGATGTGGATGCCCGGCAGCAGGAGGTGGAAAAGCTCCTCAAGGCCGCCACCGACCTCAAGACCTACATAGAAACCCACGCGGACCGGATGAACGAGGAGGAGCGCAGCGCCAAGATGGCCGAGTACGAGAAGGCCGTGAGCGCTTACAATCAAGCCTTGAGCGACGTGGAGGCCGAGCTTAGAGCCAAGAACGAGACCATCATCAAGGCGATTCTTGGCAAGGTGGACCCCATCGTGCGGCAGGTGGCCGACGAGATGGGGCTTTCCATCATCATACGGGAGCCGGCGGTTTTGGGCTACGTACGGCCCGAGGCCGACATCACCACAGAGGTCTTGAGGCGCCTGGAGGCCGAATCGTCCAAGGGGGCGGCGGCGCCCGGGGCCGGCGGCGCAGGCCCCCGAAAGGCGGCGGCGCCTCCGGCCAAGGCGTCCGGCGCGGCGCCGGGCAAGGCCGCCACCCAGCCATGATGAGGACTCTTCTGGAACCCGTTTAAAGCGTTGCGTGGAAGGGTGGGGGGCTATCCCCCACCCTTTCCAAAAATTTTAAATATCATGCACTTAAAAAAATTTTGCAGCTTTTGCTGGAAAACTTTATATTGATTTTTTTGATAAATAACATAGCAAAAATTATTTGAGCTTGACCGCAAGGCAAAAATACCGGAGAAGCGCCTTGTCAAGTCCGCATGGATTTCGCTATAATGCCCCAACTTGAAGATTTCCAGGCAGCAGGAGGAGGAGATGGCCCTTAAGGACAAACTCGAAAAAATTCGGCAGGAAAAGCAATCCATGCAGGTGGACTGGAGCAAGCGTCGAGACGCCTGGATCGTCGAGGTCAAGAAGCTTTACGACGAGGTGGCCTCGTGGTTCGCCGATCTTCTCGATCCCGGTTACATGCAGATAGGCATCCGCTCGAAGAGCATAATCGAGGACTATCTGGGGAAATACGACATCGACGTCATGGAGATGGACCTTTCGGTCTATCCCGCGGTTGTGATGGAGCCGGTGGCCCGGAACGTGCTGGGCTACGCCGGCCGCGTGGACCTCTATCTCAAGGGGCACGACACCAACCGCATGATGCTTCTTCTGGTGGAGGACGACGGCGCTCCCAGCCGCTGGGAGCTTGTAATCAACACCGACAAGAAGCAGCACGTCCCCTTCGACCGGGATGCCCTGGAGCGGGTTTTGGAGTACTGGCTGGACCTGTGGTCGTGAGGGCTGTGGCCGCTCGCGGCCCTGGCGGATTCGGAAATGCGCAGAATGCGTTTAAATGGCATCAAAAAAGAGCCGGAGGAGCCTGGCGGCCCCCTGACATACTACCTTTCACCCGAGCGGGTGGCCCCGGAGAAGGCCGCGGCCGTTTACGAGGAAATCCTGAGAAGCCCTCTTCTCCTGTCCCAGCTGGATTCCGGGCCCAACATTCTTCTGCTGCTCAACATGGAGCGGCAGATCGTGTTCGCCAACCGCAATTTTCTAAGGATCGTGGGCCTGGAGGACGCTGGGCTCGTCGTGGGGCAAAGGCTTGGGGAGTCCCTTAACTGCGTCCACTCGCGGGTCTGCCGGGGGGGCTGCGGCACCAGCGAGTTTTGCAGGAAATGCGGGGCCGTGGATGCCATACTTATAGCCCAGGGCGGGAAAAACGGCGTCGAGGAATGCCGCATCGCCCGTAACGACTGGGACGCCCTGGACCTTAGGGTATGGACCAGCCCCTTTCGTATCGGCTCGCACGATCTGGTCCTCGTCGTGGCCCTCGACATAAGCAACGAAAAGCGGCGCATGGCCCTGGAGCGGGTCTTTTTCCACGACGTCTTGAACATCGCGGGAAACATACGGAGCCTTTCCGAGGTCCTGCCGGACAGCGCCAACGACGGCCTTGATTTCCGCTCGCTGCTGCGCCAGAGTTCCGAACAGTTGATCGAGGAGATCATGCGGCACAGGGAGCTTACCCTTGCCGAGACCGGCGAGCTTGTGGTGCATCCCCAGCAGGTTTCCTGCCGGGACATTCTCTCCGGGGTGGCCGCGCTCTACGGCGCGCATCCCGCGGCCAAGGGCAAGCGGATCGGCTTGGCCGGCGGGCCGCAGGACCTGAGCTTTCTCACCGACCGCGTGCTGGCGCGGCGAGTCCTTGGCAACATGGTCAAAAACGCCCTGGAGGCCTCCAAGGCGGGCGAGGCTGTGACCCTGGGATGCGAGGGGGAGGAAGGCTGCGTGCGGCTTTGGGTGCACAACCCGGCCTTCATCCCGCGCGACGTGGAGCTTCAGCTTTTCAAGCGCTCCTTCTCCACCAAGGGCCCCGGCCGCGGCTACGGAACCTACGGCATCAAGATCATCACCGAACGCTACCTTTCCGGAAAGGTGAGCCACAAGACCTCCCAGGATAAGGGCACCACCTTTTCGTTGAGCCTGCCCGTGAACGGCCCGGTGAACGAGCACGTGCTGATTTACTGATCCTCCCTCCCCCCCTCCTCCACCCCTTCCCAAAAGATAAAAGCGCCTCCGGCGGCCGGGGAGACTACGTCCCCCCGGACCCCCGATATGGCGGGGCGGATTGCGAAGCAATCCGCCCCGCAAGTG
>JAKAGN010000393.1 GCA_021815525.1 Deltaproteobacteria bacterium | reverse complement strand
GACCGCCGCCACCGGGAGGTGGCCCTCGAAAACCTCGCCAAGGCCTACCCCGAGCGCGACGCGGCCTGGGTGGAGAAAACCGCCCGGGCCGTCTTCCGGCACTTTTCCGTCATGATGCTGGAAATGCCCCACATGGTGAAGGTCCACGGCAAGAACGCCCGCCGCTACCTCACCGCTACCGGCCTTTCCAACATGGAATCCGCCATGAAATCCGGACGCGGAGTGCTCCTCATGTCGGCCCACCTCGGAAACTGGGAGCTTCTCGGGCACACTGTGAGCCTGTTCACACGCTCCCCCGTCCTCATCATCACCCGCACCCTCGACAATCCCGCCTTGAACAAGGTGGTCTGGGAATGGCGCGCGAACCTCGGCAACATCCCCATCCCCAAGGAAAAAAGCGCCGGGCGCATCCTGGACTACCTCGCAAGGGGCGGGGTGGTGGGTATCCTCCTAGACCAGAACGCCGCCTGGTTCGAGGGCGTCTTTGTCACCTTCTTCAACCGCAAGGCCTGCACCGCCAAGGGCCTGGCGAAGCTGGCCCTGGCCACCGGAAGCCCCGTGGTGCCGGTGATGTCCATACGCCAGCCGGACGGCCGCTACCGCATAAGCTGCGGCAAACCCATTGAAATGATCCGCACCGGAAACGAAGCCGACGACATCGAGGTCAACACCCTCCGCTTCAACATGGCCATGGAGGAATACATCCGCGAGGCCCCGGACCAGTGGCTGTGGATCCACCGGCGCTGGCGCGTGCTCCCCATCCCGCCCGAGGCCCGCGCGAAGATCCGCCACCCGCCGGATTGATGGGAGGCGGAGGCGGAAGAGGATTCGCGGGATCAATTTTTTTCCATCTGAAAAGGAAGGCGCCAAATGACCCTGCCGGAAGACCTTCTGGAAATTCTCGCCTGCCCCCTCTGCTCCGGCCCGTTGGCGGAGGAGGCCGATAAAAACCGGCTGGTGTGCCGGGCCTGCGGGGTGGCCTTCGAGATCCAAGACGGCATCCCTGACATGCTGCCCGAAAACGCCAAGCCGCTAGAATCATAACGGTTCCGCAGGGCTTAATGTTTTTCCGATTAACAACGGCCTTCTTTGTGCGAACAGCTTCCCGCACGGCCTTGCGGCCTCGCACAAAAGGCGTCAGGCAAGGCGCGCGAGCCGGCAAGGAGGAGCGTACTTTTCGTACGTGACGACATAGCCGGTGAAGCGCAACGCAGCATCACGCCTTTTTGCGAGGCCGCAAATAATGAGTTCGCCACGGCCCCCATCCCCCGCCCGCCTGGTGGTGGGGCTCTTCACAGCCGAGCGGGAGCTTCTCCATGAAGCGGCAATGGCCCTTTCGGAGCTTTTCGGGCCACTGGACGCGGCCTCGCCGTGGTTCTCGTTCCACCACACCAGCTACTACGAGCGGGAGTTCGGCTCCCCGCTCTTCCGGCGGCTCATGGCCTTCAAGCGCCTGGCGGACCAGGGTGAGCTTTGCGACATCAAGCTCGCCACCAACGAGGTGGAAAAAAAATTCCTGCGGCCCGAAGGAAGCCGAAGGCTGAACCTGGATCCCGGGCTTCTCACGCCCGAACGCTTCGTCCTTGCCACCGGCAAGAACTACGTCCACCGCGTCTACCTTGCAAAAGGGATTTACGCGGACCTCACCCTGGTGTATAGGCGTGGAGTTTACGAGCCTTTGGAGTGGACCTATCCCGATTACGCCGAAGCCTGCGTCCGGGACTTTCTCCTCCAACTGCGGCGCGGCCTCCTGGCCGCCCGGAAAACCGAAAAATCCGAAAACGGGCCGTTTAAGCCTGAAGCGGAAGAAGCTCTCGGGAACGGCCGGGAAAGAACATAAAAAAACCATGATCCGATCCATGACGGCCTTCGCCCACGCGGAGGCGGCTTTAGAAAACAAGACGGTTTCTGTGGAGATCCGCAGCGTCAACCACAAGAACCTGGAGCTTTCGGTCAGGCTTCCGCGTTCGCACGCGGCCCTCGAGGACAGCGTGAAAGCCGCAGTGAAGGACGCAGCCGGCCGCGGCAAGGTGGATGTATCCATCGATGTTTCCTCGGCGGACGGCCTCGCCCGCCCCTTTTCGGCGGACGCGGCGCTGGCCCGTTCCTACTTCGAGGCCGCGAGCCTGGTGCGGGAGGCCCTGGGTATCGACGAGCCCGTGAGCCTTTCCCAAATCCTTCGGGCCGACGGCGTCATAACACGCTCCTTCGCCGCGCCCGACCCGGAGGCCGACTGGCCCGTCGTGGAATCGGCTCTTTTGGAGGCGCTTCAAACCTTCCGCGCCATGCGGGAGTCCGAGGGCCTGGCGCTCTGGGCCGACGTTTCCGCGCGCCTTTCGATGCTCCTCGCCCAGCTCGTTTCCATCGAAACCCTGGCGAAGGACCAGCCCGTCCAGAACAAGGAGCGCTTTCTCCTGCGCATGACGGCGCTCCTCACCGATTCGGGGCTTCCGGCCGACTCCGACCGCCTGGCCCAGGAGGCGGCCTTCTGGGCCGACAAGGGCGACATCACCGAGGAGATCGTGCGGGCCAGGAGCCACATCGCCCAGTTCATGGCCCTGGCGGAAAAGGGCGAGCCCTGCGGCCGCACCATGAACTTCCTGTGCCAGGAGCTTTTACGGGAGTTCACCACAATGGGTTCCAAGAGCCACCTGGCCCCGCTTTCCCACGCCGTGGTGGACGCGAAAAGCGAGGTGGAAAAAATTCGGGAGCAGATTCAAAACATAGAGTAATCCGGGGGGATGAATGGACGAGATCGCCGTGGGAAAAATCATGGGCCTTACCCCCTCATTCGGGCGTTTGGAGCCGCTTTTGAACATCGGGTTTGGAAACACCGTGGTGGCGAGCCGGCTGGTGGCCATCGTGACCCCCAACTCCGCCCCCATGAAGCGCCTGAAGGACAAGGCCCAGGCCTCCGACCGCCTGGTGGACGCCACCTGCGGAAGAAAGACCCGGGCCATCGTCATCATGGACTCCAACCACGTGGTTCTCTCGGCCATCCAGGCCGAGACCCTTTCCCAGCGCTACGCGGCGCTCCTCTCAAGGAAGCCCGGCGAGGAATTAAATGACTGAACCGGGCCGCCTCTTCATACTCTCCGCGCCATCGGGGGCCGGAAAGACCACCCTGCGGAAGTTCCTCTGCGAGGCCATGCCATCCCTTTCCTACTCGGTCTCCTTCACCACCCGCAAGCCACGGCCGGGCGAGGTGGAGGGCCGGGACTACCGCTTCATAACGCGCGAGGAGTTCGAGAAGGGCATCGAAAGCGGCCGCTTCGCCGAGTGGGCGCAGGTGCACGGGAACCTCTACGGCACGAGCGCCGACTTCATCCGCCGGGAGCTTGAACGCGGCGCGTCGGTGGTCTTGGACATAGACGTTGTTGGGGCCAAGAAGCTCACCGCGGCCTTCCCGGACGCCGTCACCATCTTCGTGCGCCCGCCTTCCATGGAGGCCCTCAGGGAGCGGCTCACCGGCCGCGGCACCGACGCCCCCTCCGTCG
>JAKAGN010000392.1 GCA_021815525.1 Deltaproteobacteria bacterium | reverse complement strand
CGGTAGGGTATCGATACCCTACCGCCTCACCGTGTTGGACGACGCAACGGTGAACGCGTACGCCGCGCCGGGGGGATTCACGTACGTGACCACGGGCCTGCTGAATTACATAAAGGACGACCGGGACCAGCTGGCCCTTGTCCTGGGGCACGAGATAACCCACAACGAAAAATATCACGTGATCGGCAGGATTCAGTATGCGGCCATAGCCCAGGGCCTGATCGGCGTGAACACGGCCAAGTTCGTGGACATCGCCTACGGGCTTCTCACGATACCCTTCGAGAAGCGGGACGAGTTCGAGGCCGACGATGGCGGCGCGGTTCTCTCGGACCGGGCGGGCTACGCGGTGTCGCGGGGCATCCTCTTTTTCGACCGCTTGGCCCAGGAAGAGGAAAAGCAGGGGGAATCCACCCGCTCCGGCAAGGATCCGGCCGGAAACGCCTTCAAGGACATCGCCTATTTTTTTCGGAGCCACCCTTACAGCCGCGAAAGGGCAGCGAGGCTCAGGGAGCTTGGCAAGAAAAAGGGATTTAAGTGAGCCTGCCGGTTCAGGGCGGTTTCCGTAGACCTTAGCTCGGCTTTTTGGGGGCATTCATGAAACGCTTTTTTCTGATGTGCGTGGCGGTTTTTTCGGTCTTGGCGGTCTGCCTGTTTTTTTCGGACACCTCCCAAGGCCGCGTGAAGGAGGACGAGGCCATGCCGGCCAAGGAAGCGCCGGCCAAGGCCAAGCCAAAATCGAAGCCGAAACCGGAAAAGAAAGCTAAAAGCGGCTCTTCTTCGCCTTCAACCAAAGCCTCAGCCCGGGCCGCAAAGAGCTTCACCAACAGCCTGGGCATGACATTCGTCTACTGTCCGCCCGGCACCTTCATGATGGGAAGCCCCGAATACGAGCATGGGCGAAAAGCGGACGAAACCCAGCATCAGGTTACCTTGACCAAGGGCTTTTACATGCAGACTACGGAGGTGACCCAGGGCCAGTGGAGGGCGGTGATGTATAACAACCCGTCTCATTTCAAGGATTGCGGAGACAAATGCCCGGTGGAGCAGGTTTCGTGGGATGATTGCCAAGAATTTATCCGCAATCTGAATTCCAGGGATTTGGGCAAGGGCTACCGCCTGCCCACCGAGGCGGAGTGGGAGTACGCCTGCCGGGCGGGAAGTACTACAGCCTATTATTTTGGCGATTCCGATGGGAGCCTTGGAGATTACGCGTGGTACGCCAGCAATTCAGGCGGCATAGAGCACCCGGTAGCCCAAAAACAACCCAATGCCTGGGGCTTGTACGATATGCACGGGAACGTCTGGGAGTGGTGCGCTGACTGGTATGAAAACGAGTATTATGCCAACTCACCAAATACTGATCCGGTAGGACTCGATTCGGGCTCGTACCGCGTGAGCCGCGGCGGCTTGTGGAGCGACGACGCCAGAGCCTGCCGGTCGGCGAACCGCGGCGCGGATCCGCCGGGCCGCCGGGACATCGACATTGGCCTGCGGGTCGTTGCCTCCCGAGTCAATTAACCCCTTGTTTTTTTTGCTTTCATCCTTCTGGCGGCAGAATATTTGCATAGGACTCTTGCCTTGTATCCGGTACGCTTTTAAGCAGTCCGCCCTTGTTTCCCTCCATCCCCTTCAGTCCGATTTTCCAGGCGCTTTCCACGCGCACAAAAAAAGGTTTATTACCGGCTTTTTTTGAGGTATGGAATATAACTCTATCCATCGTAAAAACATGCGAAACGGCGGGACGTCATGGAGCAAAAAACCTGTCCCAGGTGCGCCCATGCAAACACCGGGGAGGCGCGATTCTGCGCTTCCTGCGGCAATCCGCTGACGGGCGAGGCACCCGGCCTCCTGGCCGAGGAGGCCCTTCCAATTGCCTCGGCTCTCTCCCGCGGGCGCTACATCGTGGTGAGCATCCTGGGCCAGGGCGGCTTCGGCATCACCTACAAGGCGCTCGACGCCACCTTGAACCGCGACGTGGCGGTAAAGGAGTTTTTTCCCCGCGACGTGGCCAAGCGGGATCCCGGCTCGTCACAAATCCGCCCGCGCTGGACCGACCCCGAGGAGAGCTTCAAAAAGGGCAAGGAGTGGCTCCTGAAGGAGGCCAGGAAGCTCGCCGCCATCGATCATCCCAACATCGTAAGGGTTTATGATTTTTTCGAGGAAAACAACTCCGTCTACCTTGTCATGGAGTATCTTTCGGGCACGGACCTCACCAGGCACCGCGAAAACCTCAGGGGCAAGTCTTTTTCGGACGATGAGCTGGAATTTCTTTTCAGGGGCGTTTTAGACGCCCTGCAAACCGCACACGCTGAAGGAATCGTTCACCGGGATATATCGCCCGATAACCTGATATGCGTGAAGGACCGGAAAAACCGCGAGCGTATCGTCCTGATCGATTTCGGGGCCTCGGCCAAGATTACGGTGGCCCCGGAGTCGGCCCGGGTGGATAAGGGCATTCCTTCCGGGCACAAGAGCACATCCATCGTCCCCGTCGTGAAGAGCGGCTTTTCCCCGCCCGAGCAGTACGCCGGCAAGCCCCCGCATCCAACCTCGGACATCTATTCGCTGGCCGCCACATGGTATTTCATGGCCACGGGCGTGCGCCCGCCGGACGCCGTCTCCCGGGGCCTGGGCGCGGATACTCTGGAGCGGCCCGAAAAGTTCGGATACAAGGGCCTTTTCGTGGCGGGCATCATGGCGGGTCTCGCGTACAAGCCCGAGAGCCGGCCCCAATCCATTCACGAATGGCGCGGCCTACTTTTTCCGCCTCCCCCAATGGACAGGACCGTCAAGGCTCCTCCACGAAAACAGCCCGCAACTCCGATCAATGAAAAACGGGAAAACGCACCCACGACAATCGTGCCCTTGCCGAAAAAAACGCTGACGAAAAGTCGCGCGCTCTGGGGCGGATTGGTGTTGGCCATCGTGGCGGCCGCCCTTG
The DNA here is from genome assembly GCA_021815525.1 of Deltaproteobacteria bacterium. GTDB lineage: Bacteria > Desulfobacterota > Desulfobacteria > Desulfobacterales > Desulfatibacillaceae > JACRLG01. The sequence goes on along the minus strand of JAKAGN010000392.1, from coordinate 559 downwards.
TTTACGGGGGAATATCTTTTTCCACCAGGACGGCCAAAGTGACCACCCCGACTTCCGATGGAAATGCCGCCGTCCGGCCCGAACAGGCCGCCGCGAAGCGCGCCGCATCGCAAACGGTCGCGGCGAGGCCTGTTCAGCTTCGGCCTGGAGACTTGAAGTCCCTGGACCTGGGAGGTGGGCTGAGCATGGACATGGCCTTCATCCCCGGAGGGAGCTTTGAGATGGGCTCGCCCGAGGATGAACCGGACAGGGGCGGTGATCCGAACGTGGACAGGGACGAGGGGCCGGTCCACAAGGAGCGGGTCGAGCCTTTTTACATGGGGCGTTTCGAGGTGAGCCAGCGTCAGTACAAGGCGCTCATGGGAACAAATCCAAGTCAAAGCAAGGGTGACGATCTGCCGGTGACGGATGTTTCCTGGAACGAGGCCGTGGGGTTCTGCGAGGCTCTGGGGAAAAAAACCGGCAAAAAAATATCCCTGCCCACGGAGACCGAATGGGAATACGCGTGCAGGGCCGGAACGCGGAGCCCCTTTTCCTTCGGTGCCTGCCTTTCCACGCA
>JAKAGN010000391.1 GCA_021815525.1 Deltaproteobacteria bacterium | reverse complement strand
CTCTTATTACCCCCCACGCCTTTTCCGGGCAAGCTCCAGGGCCTTTTCCTCGATCAAGCGGGTCATCTCGGCCCACTTGCGGGCTTTTCCGGGGTCTCCTTTTTCCATGACGAAGAAGCAGGTGGAGGCTCCGGAGGGTATGGTGGACTTGAACTCCACGTCCCAGGTGGCGCTGCGCCCCAGGCTCCGGGCGTGCTCGGCGGCGGCGTCGATCATGCCCTGGACGAGGTAGCGCTGCACGCGGCAGTCGAAGGGCCGGTACTGGTCCTGGTGGGGGCACCAGTCGATGGAGAAGGAGACCTTGTCCGGGCCGTCGATGGAGGGGGTTTCCAGGGACGCGTAGGCTATGCGGTTCACGATGGTTGCGAAGAAGCTGATCCACTCGGCCTCGGTGACGTCCTCGGGAACGGTGGTGCCGTCCAGTATCTGGTGGCCTATGTCGTGGCCCACCTTCCACAGGCTCTGGAAGACTATCTCCTGGCCCTCGCGGCCGAAGCGCTCCTCCACGGCCTTCAGGACCTCGATCAAGGCCGTGGCCTGCATGGTGCCCCACTGCCAGAGGGTGGCGGGGTCGAAGTTGGTGTTTTCGAGGATGTCGCGGAGGCCTTTAAGTCCTCTTTCGTAGGGCTGCTTGAAGCGGAAGTTGCGGAAGCTTTCCTCGGGCCGTGTTTCCCAGTGCTTCACCGACTTGTCGTCGTGGGGGTTTTTCATGGCCGCTCCTTTCCGATGGGAACCCGGCGGATCTTACGCATGTCGGCGATCATCTTGTCCTGAAGGAGGGAGAAGAGCCCGGGCGGCCCGTGCCGGAAAAGGGCGAGGAACGCCTTGCCGTGGCCGGTCACCACGATCACCTCCTTGTTCTTGGCGACGCCCGCGAGGATGTCCCGGGCCACGGGTCCGGGCTCCGGCATCTTGAAGGGGAGGTTCTTCATGACCTCGGTGACGTCCATGTTGACGAGGGTGGCGGCCTTGAAGATGCCTGTTGCGACGAAGCCGGGGCAGACCACGCTCACCTTTACGCCCAGGGCCCTGCCCTCGCTCCGGAGCGAGCGGGAGAGCCCAACCACCGCGAACTTGGTGGTGGTGTAGGGGACCTCCCCGGGGGTGGGGATGATGCCTGCCAGGGACGCCGTGTTCACGATGTGGCCGAAGCCCTGGGCCGCCATGATCCTGTAAGCGGCGTGGCAGCCGTGGATGACGCCCCAGAGGTTGACGTCGATGGTCCGCCGCCAGTGTTCGAGGGAAAGGTCCCGGGCCTCGCCGCCCACGGCTATACCGGCGTTGTTGAACACGTAGTCCAGGCGGCCGAACTTTTCTGCGGTCTCGGACACGAGGGAGAGCACGTCGGCGGCGGCGGTGACGTCGAGAAGCCTCGCCTCGGAGCGCCCGCCGCACAGCCTGGCGGTTTCGCCTGCGCCGGCCTCGTTCTTGTCGGCCGCGATCACGGTGGCGCCCCGTTCGGCCAGGGCCAGGGCGAGCGCCCGGCCTATGCCGGAGGCCGCGCCGGTCACGATGGCGATCTTATCCTTGAAGGTGTCCATCGTGTCTCCTTTTCGCGGGGCAAATCCGCGCCGCCTGCGGGCTCAGCCCTTCAGGGACGATATGAAGCAGCTCTCGCCGCCGGGCAGTATTATGGTGGTCTTGGTGACCGCGGCCGGGAAGGGGCTGGACGGGCCGATGGGATCATAGATATACCCGTCGGCCGCGCCGTCCGAGTCTCCGTCGCCGCCGTCAACGAGGAGCACCCGGACGGTTCTGCGGTCCACCCAGGTGACGTTGGAGGAAAAGTCGTACCAGCCCTTGGACTTGCTCCACTTGTACCAGAGGGTGTCGGCGGGGGCGTCGTAGTTGAGCCTTATGGTGACGATGGCCTGGTCGCCCGGGTGCGGAACCGCGATGCGGAAGGCCACGAGGCCCGCCGGGAAGTCCCGCGGCACGTTGGCGGCCACGGTGGCCGGCATGGCCGTTACGCTTTCGATTGCGCTTCCGACAGGGGCGCCGGTGAGCTCCACGCCGAAGAGGGCGTTTCCTACGTAGGTCTTCACCACCTTGATGCGCTCCGGCTCAAGGTTGTCGGGGACGCCGTTGGCGTTTAGGTCCGTGTCGTCCGGGGCCTGCTGGCTCGGGAGTATGCCCTGGCCGTTGTCGATGGGAAGCGCCCACATCTTGTTGGTGATGCTGGTGTCGAGCATTATGCCGCCCGCGACGTAGAGGGTGTAGCCCTGGGCGTCGGAGCCCGCGACGAAGACGCCCTGGCCGGCCAGTCCCTCCGGCAGGGAGTCGGCCAGGGGCCAGCACAGGCCTATCCGGGGGTCGTAAACCTCGATGGCGTTGGTTGGAAAGGCCGCCATGCTCTCGTTTCCGCCCGGCAGGTAAAAGCGGCCGCGCACCAGGGGGACGGACCCGCCAGTTGTGAAGCGGCGGGGCTTCTGGAGCGCGCCCAGACCGCTTGTGGTCCACTGGTCCTTCAGGATGTCGTAGCTTATGATGTCCGAGGCCGGGCCGGTGTCGCGCTGGCCGCCCATGAGATAAACGGTGCTTCCGACGATGCCGATGGCTGGGCTGCCGGTCAAGGATGCGGCCGGAATGGTGGTTACGTCCCGCCAGGTCTTGGTGGCGGGGTTGTAGGCCTGAACCTTGTTGGAAAGCTGGTTGCCGGAAAGCGCACCGCCGAAGACGTAAATCTCGGGGCCGAAGTTGGGGAGGGTGTAGGCCACGGAGCTGGCCTGGGCGGTGACGGGGTTCCGCGGGGTCTCGTCGCCCAGAAGCCCAGTGGCGGGATCGAGGCTCTTTTCGAAGTGGTCTATGACGTAGTTGTCGAAGTGCCCGCCCACGATGATGAAGCGGCCCGAGACGAGCGCCGTGGTGATGTCCATCACGCCCTGGGCCTGGGGCGTGGAGATGGTCCAGGCGTTGGCCGCGGGGTCGTAGACCTCCAGGGTGTTCCGGAGGTTGGTCCCGTCGAAGCCGGCGTAGACGTAGAACTTGCCGTTATAGGAGCCGTAGGCGAAGCGGTCCCGCGTCTGGTTCATGGAGGCCTTGGCGGCCCACCCGGCGAAGGCGGAAGATGGGGAAAGAAGCGCGAGCGCGAACGCCGCCGCGAGAAAAATCGAAACGGAAGCTTTGATGGGACGCATGGCGACTCCCTCGAGGTCTGGACTTTTCATATGATTTTCCGCTTTGAAGGCGGGCTCACTTGGGCCCGAAGATGACGGGCGGCGGCTCCGCCCGGGTAGGCGCGGGCTTCTCCGGGGCCTTGGTCTCCGGGGCCGGCGCGGTGTCGGCCTTGGCGGGAGCCTCCCGCCTGGGCGCGGCCGGCTCGCTCCTTTTCCTGGGCTTGGGCGTCATCTTCTGGACGAAGCTTTGCGGCATGGGCTCCCGTGTCTTCAGAAGCTCGGCCGGGATCGTCACCGTGTCGCCCATGTTCATCTGGGTGGGCGAAATGTCGCTGTTGGCCTGCGCGATGGCCCGCCAGTTGGCCATGTTGCCGGTGTACCAGGCCGCGATGATGGA
>JAKAGN010000390.1 GCA_021815525.1 Deltaproteobacteria bacterium | reverse complement strand
ACGAGATAGTCATCGGCCTCAACATCCCCTTGAGCGGCCCCTACAAGGCCCAGGGGGAGGACCAGAAAATGGGCTATGATCTCGCCTTGGAGCTGATCAACAAGAAGGGCGGCCTCCTGGGCAAGAAGGTGCGGGCCGTCGTCAAGGATACCGAGAACAATCCCGCCAAGGCCCAGCAGAACACCCTCGAGATGATCTGGAACGACAACGCCTGCATGATCAGCGGCGGGTGCAGCTCCGCCGAGGCGGTGGCCGTGGGCGAGGAGTGCCAGAAGCAGGGCGTCGTCTTCATGACCGGCTTGACCCACGCCAACGACACCACCGGCCACACGGTGACGCCCGCGGGCTTCACCGTGCAGACGGCCCACAGGCACACCTTCCGTTGGTTCCTGAACGCCTGGATGTCGGCCAACGCGCTGGCCCCCTACCTCGCGGATGAGTTCGGAAAGGGCGCCAACTACGTCTACATCACCTCCGACTACAACTGGGGCCACTCCGTCGAGGAGTCCATGCGGCGCTTCCTGGAGATCAAGGGCGCGGACACGCTGGACTCCATCCCGGTCCCCCTGGGCGCCAAGGATTACACCGACGCCCTCAAGCGCGCCAAGAAGTCCAAGGCGGACATCCTGGTCCTGGTGCTTTTCGGCGAAGACCAGGTGACGGCCGTGAAGCAGGCCCACGAAATGGGTCTCGACAAGAAAATGCAGCTCGTAGTTCCCATCGTTGACATGTACATGGCCCATGAGATAGGGGCCAAGACCTTCCAGGGCATCATCTCCACCGCCATATGGGACTGGACCCTGGAGGACACCTACCCCGGCAGCAAGGCTTTCGTGGAGGCCTTCCGCGCCAAGTACGGCAAGCCGCCCGGAGTTTCCGCCGCCTGCGCGTGGGTGGCCATCAACCAGTGGGCCGACGCGGTGAACCGCGTGAAGGACCCCTTTGCCGACGACAAGATAATCCTGGCCCTGGAAGGGGACGGCGAGGGCGGCCACGGCCACAAGTTCACGCTTTTGAAGGGCGAGGAGCAGTGGCGCGACTGGGACCACCAGTGCATCAGCTCCGTTTACATAGTTCGCGGCAAGAAGCCCAGCAAGGCCAAGAGCGAATGGGACTTCTTCGAGATCGTCAAGGAGGTTCCCGGCCTCAAGGTAATGCAGACGCGGGAGGAAAACCCCGTTAGCCTGGAACCTTTGGTCATCGAGGAATAACGAGCCGCCCGTATGATCCGCGTTTCCGCCGGAGCGAAGCCGCGCCGGCGGAAACGGCGGGTCGCCTTTCGGACGGCCACTTGAGAACGGGTTGCAAGAGGAATCGGCTATGGACGATCTGTCGGGTGATTTTTCCCGGATGGTTTTCAAAAGGGTCATGAGCGGGGGCCTTGGAGAGTATTCCCTCGACGGCCAGATGATCGGCGTGCTGGTGGAGCTGGACGGAACCAAGAACGTTGGCACCATTGCGGAAAAGACGGGCATCACCCTGGATGCCATGCGCCGCATCGTAGCCAAGCTCCTACAGTTGAAGATCATCCAGCCCGTAAAGCGTCAGGTGAAGGTCCTGGAGGCGGATTTCCTGGAGGCCCTGGAAAAGGAGCTGGCGCTCGCCATCGGCCCCATCGCCGAGGTTGTCATAGAGGACGCCATCGCCGATTTGGGGCACAGCCTGGAGCGTTTTCCGGCCGAGCAGGCCGCCGAGCTTATCGATTACATTTCCCAGGAGATCCAGCGCGACGACCGGCGGAACACCTTCCGGCAGAACATGGTCAACAGGATCAGGCAAAAAGGTTACGTGTAGGACGGCCGCCCCGCCTTACGGCGCCGCATCCATCGAAATACGAAGAATTAACGGGCGGCTTTTTTAAGCCGCCGGCAACCATTCAGCGGGAGGGGTTCGGACATGGCTGACAGCAAAACCGTAAAGGTCACGTGCCAGGCGTGCGGAACAACCAACACCATTGACGCGGCGGCGCTAGCCGAAAGCGACGGCGTCACCGTATGCGAAGCCTGCGGGAACCTTATACAGGCCAACGTTTCCGAGACCCCCACCGCTCCGCCGCCCCAGGAGGAGGCCGCTCCCGCGGCGCCGAGGCCCGCCGCGCGCGCCGAGGAGGCCCCCTCTCCCACGGGAAAGGGCCGCAAAATCGGTCTTCGCGGAAAAATGGCCATCCTGTTTCTCGCGGTGCCCATCGTGCTCATGGCCGTGGCCGGCCTTTTCTACCTGTGGCAGCTGAACCGGATGGTCAAGATCGTCAAGCACACCAGTACGGACATGGTGACCCGCATCTCCGGCGAGCTCATGGCCCAGTACAGCCGGCAGGTGGCAATCCAGGTCAGGCGCTACCTCGCGGACCATCAGTTCATCAAGAAGGAGGACTTCAACAAGGAGCAGGAGTTCAAGCTCCTGGCCGTCCAGAAGGTGGGAACCACCGGTTTCACCTGCCTCTATGCCCTGCCGGACGCGGGCAAGGTCTGGCGGATGTGGGCCCACGTGGACCCCGACATCATAGGCGTGGACCTGGCCGCTGAAATGAAAAAAACCCTGGGCGCGGGCTTCGACGATTACTGGAAGGTGGTTTCCGCCGTGGCGACCGGGAAATCCGCCCGCGGGGCCTACAAGTGGACGGACAAGGACGGCGTTGAGCACGAAAACTACATAGTGTGCACCCCGGTCGAGGGGCTGGAGGGCGCCCAGTACGCCATCATGGTGGTGACGCCCCTGGTGGAGTTCACCCGCGACGTGAAGCGCCTGGAAACCAGGACCGAGCGGGTGGTTTCCGGCACGCGGTGGGCCATCCTGGTCTTCCTCTTCCTCACCATTTTGGGCATCGGCGCCACGGTCGCCATCTACGGCGCCATCATCACCGGAAAGCTGAAGGCCCTGACGGACGCCGCCGACCGCATCTCCACCGGCGAGATGGACACCCAGATCACCGTAACGTCCAACGACGAGATCGGCGACCTGGCAAACGCCATCATCCGGATGCAGGAGAGCATCCGGCTTTCCATCGAGCGCCTGAAGCGGCGCCGGTCGCGCTGATCCACCGGGCGGGCCGCCGGGAGGCCGCCACGCCCGTAAATAGCCCTCAAACGGCCGTCCGTCCGACGCAAAGCGGCGCCGGGCGGGCGGCCGTGTTTTTCTCGATCGGTTTCGCATGTTGGCGGTCGTACGCACGATCCGGCGGAAGGAGCCCATCGTGGAAATCATCGCCCATCGAACTTTTTCAGACGGAGAGGTCGTCTTCCTGGAGGGCGACGGGGCGGATTCGGTCTATATCGTGGAGTCCGGCGCGGTCATAATCACCAGGAACGTGGGGGCCAGAAAGCTCATCGTAGACGTCTTGAGGTCGGGGGAGATTTTCGGGGAAATGGCCTTCATAGGGTCCTCTCCCCGCACGGCCACTGCTCGGGTTTTGGGGGAGACGGTCCTTGGCGTCATAAGCCGCGAGTCCCTTATGGCCGGAGTGAAGAGCCTGCCGCCGGATCTCGGCAAGCTTTTCGTCAGCCTCGTGGCCCGCCTCAAAAAAATGACG
>JAKAGN010000389.1 GCA_021815525.1 Deltaproteobacteria bacterium | reverse complement strand
CCGCACGCCGGGCATGGCCTTCTTGAGGGCCGCGAAGGTGTCGCGCCCGCTCATGCCCGGCATCACCATGTCGAGAATCACGAGATCAATCCCGTCTCCTAGTTCGGCCGCAACGGCGAGAGCCTCTTTCCCGCCGGAGGCGGTATGAACCGCGTATCCCATGTTTTCGAGGATGTCCTTTCCCACGTCGAGGATGATTTCCTCGTCGTCCACCAGGAGGATCGTCTCGGTTCCGGGAACTATCTCGTCGGGGGCCTTGGTCTCCGGAAGCCCTTCCTCATCCGCGGCCGGAAGAAAGACGGTGAAGGCGGAGCCCCGTCCGGGGGTGCTTTCCACCGTGATGAAACCCTCGTGGTTCCTCACTATGCCGTAGGTGGACCAGAGCCCGAGGCCGGTGCCGCGTCCCATGTCCTTGGTGGTGAAGAAGGGCTCGAAGATGCGCTCCCGGGTGGCTTCGTCCATTCCCGTGCCCGTGTCGGTGACGCTCAGCTTGGCGTAGGGCCCGGGCCGCACCTCGTGGGCCTTGGCCGCGGCCTCGTCGATGACGGCGTTTCCGGTCCGCACCATGAGGGTGCCGCCCTCGTTCATGGACTGCCATGCGTTGGTGTAAAGGTTCAGGATAACGAGCTCGAGCTGGCTTCGGTCGCCCTTGACCCGCCACAGGTCCTGCCGGTACTCGCCGCTTATGGTGAGGTCCTTGTGGGAGCGGTTGAAAAGGGCGTTCTGGTCCCGGACAAGGGCGTTTAGGTCAAGGGATTTCACCGCGTACTTGCCTCCCCTGGACATGCCCAAGAGCTGCCGCGTGAGGGACGCGCCGGTCGTGACGCACTGCTCGATCCTGGCGAGGCGGTCCATGGTCTGCCCGTAGGACGGGCTCGCCCTGTCGGCGGTGAGCTGCATGAGGGACGTGTAGCCCTGGATGCCCATGAAAAGGTTGTTCATGTCGTGGGCGACCCCCGCTGCCAGCGTTCCCACGGCCTGCATCTTCTGCGCATGAAGGAGCTGGGCCTCGAGGCTTTTCCGCTCGCGTTGGTCCTCGATGTGGATCACGCAGCCCAGGGGTTTGCCGCCCGGATCGCGGTACGCCGCGGCGCTCACGGAAACGGGCACGGCTGATGAACGATCGCGCGTCATGAGGGATGTCGAGCGGCGCGCGACCACTTCGCCCGCAACCAGCCGTTCCGGGAGATTCTTGAACACGCGGGGCTCGTCTTCCGCAAGGAGGTCCGCCAGGGACCTGGCCTGGCCCTCGGGAAGGGTCCAGCCGAAAAGTCCGGTGAAGGCCGGGTTGAGGTAGAGAAGCCGGCCGGCCATGTCGTGTATGAGCACGGCGTCGGGCATGGCCTCCAGCACCGCCTGGTGCCTCTCCTCGGTTTCCGCCAGGAGCGCCGCGGCCTCGCGCCGGGCCGCGACCTCGGCCGAAAGGTTTTCGGCGCGCGACGAAATCTGGCGCGCCATCGCGTTGACGCCCTCGGCCACCGCGTTGAGGTCGGCCAGGGGAAGCGCGGGAAGGCGGGTCTCGTAGCGGCCGCCCGCGATTTCTTCCACCGCCCTGCGGATGAGGACGAGGGGCCTTGAAAGGCGCACCCTGAGCAAAAGGATGGTGAAAAGGACGGCTAGCCCGGAAAGGAGGACGATGGCGAGGCTCGTCACCAGGATGATCCTCTGGCGCAGGACGGTCCGGAACTCCCCGGAAAAATTCACCTCTATCCGTCCAAGCGGGCGCCGGCCGGCCGTGACGTCCGCGAGGCAGGTCCAGGTGTCGTTATCCCCGCGAACCACCTCTTTTTGCCTGTAGAGCACCGCGCCGTTCGCGTCGAAAACCGTGAGCCCGTCGACGGTGGGGAAGCGAAGCGCCACCTCGGCGGCTTCCTTAAGGGCCGCCCTGTTTCCTTTGGAAAGCGGCCCGGAAAGGTCATCCGCCACGTGGCGGGTGAAGTAGTCCGCAAGCCTTATGAGGTCCGAGTCCGCTCCTTCGCCCGCCAGGTAGTAGACGCTCGCCCCCATGGAGGAAAGCCCCAGGAGGATCACCAGGAAGAGAAGACCCGCGAGGTCCCGTATGACGGTGCGGCGGGTCGTGAGAGGTTTTTTCATGGGGGGCTCCCGGAGGCGGACTCATCGGGGGGAAACGAACCTTCCTCGCTGCGGATGGAATCCAGGATGTCCCGGATGGCCTTCGAAATTTGTTCTATGCTGAATGGCTTTTGCAAAAAGCCGTTGCAGCCCGATTCCAGTATGTTGGAAGCCAGGCTGTTTATGGCGTAGCCCGAGCAGAGAAGCACCGGCGCGTTGCGCCGTATCTCCCGGAGGCGCTTGAAAACCTCGGCGCCGGACATCTCCGGCATGATCATGTCCAGGATGACGATGTCGATTCCGTCCTTTTCCCGCTCGAATATCTCGATGGCCTCGCGGCCGCTGGCGGCGGGCAGGACCGTGTAGCCCAGGGCCTTCAAAAGGTCCGCGTTGGTCTCCAGTATGGTTTTCTCGTCGTCCACGAGGAGTATGGTTTCGGAGCCCGTAAGAAGCGTTAGCGGGCCGGCCTCCTCCCAGGCAGCCTCCCGCTCCGAGGCCGGCAGGTATATGCTGAAGGTGGTGCCCTTGTCCTTCTTGCTGTAAACGGTGACGAAGCCGCCGTGCCCCTTCACGATGCCGTAGACGGTGGCCAGCCCCAGGCCGGTTCCCCTCCCCCTTTCCCGCGTCGTGAAGAAGGGCTCGAAGACCCGCCGCGTCACGGCCTCGTCCATGCCGCAGCCCGTGTCTGTCACGGTGATCTTGACGTAGCGGCCCGGAAGAAGCCCGTGGGGCTCCACGATGTCCCGGGAAAGGTCCGTGTTCCTCGTGGCCAGGAAAAGGGAGCCGCCGCCGGGCATGGCTTGGTCGGCGTTCACGAACAGGTTCAGGAAGACCTGCTCCATGCGGCCGGGGTCGAGGTCCACCGTGCGTATGTCGGGCGTAAAGTCCCTCTCCACCCGTATTTCCTTGCGGGTGCGGGAAAACAGGGTGGCGCTCTTTTCCAGAAGGTCGTTCACGTTGGTGGGCCGGACCTCGTACTGGCCGCCCCGGGCGAAGCCCAGCAGCTGCTTGGTGAGGGCGTCGCCGGCCTTCACGTAGTCCTCGATGTGCTTCAAGCGCTCGTAGTGGGGATGGTTCGCCGAAAGGGATATGAGCATGAGGCTCGTGTTGCCCTGGATGCCCATCAGGAGGTTGTTGAAGTCGTGGGCTATGCCCCCGGCCAGCGTTCCCAGGGCCTCCATCTTCTGGGCCTGCTCGTGGCGGAGGGCGAACTTCCGCCGTTCCTCCTCGTGGGCCTTGCGCTCCGAGACGTCCCGGATCATCCCCCGGATGCCCACGGCCCTGCCGCTTCCGTTCAGCATCAGGGAGGCTGAAAGCTCCACCCGCCTCACCGATCCGTCCTTCCGGATCAGCTCGTAGTCGGAGATCTTGGCGGGCTCGCCGGTGCGGTAGACGCGGTTGAAAACCGAGAACATTCTCCTGGCCGTTTCCGGGGAGGCGTAGGACCTATTGTTCATGCCCTTC
>JAKAGN010000388.1 GCA_021815525.1 Deltaproteobacteria bacterium | reverse complement strand
AGCAATCCGTCCCGCAGGTTTTTCAGGGCTTCGCATTTTAGCGCCCGGAGCCTGGCGAGAGCTGAAATGGCTTAAATTCGATAGGTTGGGATTTGTCAGGCCGAAGCCAGAAGAAGCGAGAGCCTTATTATATGTAGGGCCGCGAGGAAATAGAGCGAGAAAGCGAGCAGCCACGCGAGAATGCGGGCGGCGAGGCGCAAGGGGCGGGGCGCGGGCCGGAGGAGCCGGGAAAGGGCGTCCCAGCCGAAGGCCGCGAGCGCCGTTAAGCCCGGAAGCCCGGGCAGGAGGTAGTGGGTCCTCATCCCAAGGAAGGTGGCGTAGTAGGCGGTGTAGGCCGCCATGACGACAAGGGCTCCGCCGGCGAAGGCCGCCGCCGTGAGAAGGCCAACGGATTTGTCCCGGGCGGCCGTTTTCTCCCCCCTCGTTCCATTAAATTCCTCGATCCGCCGGAAAAGCCCCGCCGCACAGTCCAAAAGCCCCGCCAGCACCAGGATCAGGGGAAAAAATCCAAGGAAAATGAGAGCGCGCGCCAGGAGAAGCTCGGAGGGGGGAAGCGGCGGCGGGCCTTTGGGCCAGGGCATCCGTATGTCCGTCAGGGCCGCGTAGTGCTGAATCCACCAGTCGTGCAGCGGCCGGTTTCCCTGGGTGGCGGCGATCTGGAACCAGCCCTCCGTGTCGTACCACAGATGCGCCGCCGCCACCGTGGGAGGGGAGGAAACCGTGGAATCGTCCACAATGGGCGAGCGAAGGGCCGAGAAAGGCCGGAAGGAGAGGAAGTCCACCCCGCCGTGGCCCGGCCGGGGCGTGAAGGTTACGTGGAAGAGCCGCATGTTGTCGGGAAGCGGGTAGCCGTAGCGAGCCTCGTTTGCAAGAAGCGAGAGGCCCAGGAGCGCGCCCGGCAGAAGGCAGCAGAGGGCGGCGGCCGCCAGAGCCCGGCCGCGGGGGATGGACCGGGCGATGAAATAAGCGGCCGCGATCCCCACGAAGACCGCCCCGGGCGCGAAAAGCGCCGTGGGCTTGGAAAAGACGGCCAGTATCACCGTGGCGGAAAGAAGAGCCTGGCTCCGCCATGAAAAGCCCCGGCCCCTTGCGCGCAGAAAGGCCCACAGCGTGAGGGCCGCGGCCAGCGCCGCGAAGGTGTCGTTGGTGTGCATGGCCGAAAGATAGGTAAGGCGCGGGCAGAAGGCGAGAAAGCCGAAGGCCGCAGCCCCGGCCGGCCCCGAAACCGGAAGGAGAAGGAGAATGCGGTAGGAAATCCATAGGGTTAACATACCGTAAAGGCAGGGGAAAAGCTGGAGGAACTTCTTGAACCCGGCCTCGCGCCGCAGGCCCGCCGCGAACGCCACCCGCCCGGCCGCGGCCGAGACCGCGTAAAAAAGCGGCGGCTGGTAGCACTGCCAGCAGTCGGTCTTCTCCGGAAGGCTAAGCGTGGCGGCGATCTTGAAGATGGGGGCGAAGTGGTCGTCGTAGGCGGCCCCGGGCGGCGCGGACCACCAGAGGATGAGCTTTAAAAGGACCGAGACCGCGAAAAACACGAGGCACAGCCGCCTCCACACGGGCGCTGACGGCGCGGCGGCCGTTGAAGCGATCGGAGCGGCTGCCTGCCCATCCCTATCAGGTGAGTTTTCCTCCATGCGCGGTTTTTAGCGGTTGAAGCCCTCCTTGTCAACGCGGGTGGGCGAAGGGGCCGCCGCGGATTTTTCGTGGAGGCGCGGAAAAAAGCTTGACATAAAAAAATATTGTGGTATTTTAATACCGAAATAACGATTTGAACCGAAGCGCGAGGGAACCATGTCACATTTCGCCAAGATGTCCGAAGCAGCATCCGTGGCGCTCCACGCCGCCCTCCTCATGGCCAAGAAGCCCCGGGAGCTTCACACCGCCCGCAGCATCGCGGAGGGCCTCACCGTCTCGGAGGCCACCCTGGCGAAGGTCCTCCAGCGCCTGGCCCGGGCCGGCATCGTGGACTCCACAAGGGGCCCCAAGGGCGGCTTCGTGCTGGCCAAAAACCCCGCGGACGTGACGCTTTTATCGGTCTACGAGGCCATCGAGGGGACGCTTACCCCCACCCGCTGCCTCCTGTCGCGGCCCGTGTGCGGCGGCGAGTGCCTGCTTTCGGCGCTCCTTTCGGACGTGGACGTTCAGGCCCGGAACTTTCTCGCCGGGAAAAACCTCGCGGACGTGGCCGCGGCCCTGCCGGTAGGCGGAAGCATCGAAGACATCGAAAAAGCCGGTTGATCCGGATAAAAGGAGAAGCCCATGAGCCCGAAAAAAACGCGGAAAATAATCCGGATCGACGAGGAAAAATGCACGGGCTGCGGCCAGTGCGCCCTGGCCTGCGCGGAAGGGGCCATAGAGATAGTGGACGGAAAGGCTAAGCTCGTTGGCGAAATCTTCTGCGACGGCCTGGGGGCCTGCCTGGGCGAGTGCCCGGAGGGGGCCTTGACCATAGAGGAGCGCCCGGCCGATGACTTCGACGAGGCCGCCGTTCACCAGCACCTCGCGCGGAAAAAGGCGGCCGAGGCCGCGCCCAAAAAGCCCCTGACGCCCCTTATGGAGTGCGGGTGCCCGTCATCCCTTTCCATGAGCTTGGGCGACGCGCGCAAGACCGCCAAGGCAGGGGCCCTCGACTCGGCCCTTTCCCACTGGCCCGTGAAGCTCCGGCTCGTGCAGCCTGTGGCGCCGTTCTTGAAGGGCGCCGACCTTCTCCTGCTGGCGGACTGCACGGCGGCCGCCTATCCCGGCCTCCACGCGGACCTCTTGCCCGGAAAGGCCGTGGTGATGGGCTGCCCCAAGTTCGACGATCTTCCGGCCCATATCGAAAAGCTCGCTCAAATCCTCTCCGAGGCCCGGCCCAGGAGCCTCACCGTGGCCATCATGGAGGTCCCCTGCTGCGGCGGCTTCGCCTACGCCGCCCAGAAGGCGGTGGAGCAGGCCGGGGTCGAAGTTCCGGTGACGGTCTTAACGGTTGGGCGCGCGGGCGAAATAATCGGCAGGAAAGCAATTTGATCCAGATCATCAATTGAAAGTGTTTTGGAAAGGGAGGGAGGGGGGGCGGGGGAGGGAGGGAAGAACCTTTTATTCATAAAAGGTTTTCCCTTCCTCCCCCGCAAAACCTTCCTTGAAGAGAAGGGGCGGGCCATGAAGTTTCCGTGGATGAAAAAGGGCGAGCCGTTGCCTTGGGAGCCCGCGGCCGAAGCCGCAGCCTCGCGGATTCCGGCGGCGGTCCGGGGGGTCGCCCGGCGAAGGATCGAGGAGGCCGCCCGGAAGCGCGGCGCGGAAAGCGTTTCCACGGCCGACGTCCTGGCCGCGTGGAGCGCCTTTTCCTCCGGCCGGAAGGGCCTTCCTTCCGAGCTTTCCGCGGCCATGCCCGTCCCGAACCGCAAGGGCGTCCCCATGATCCTGGTATCCGCCTGCCACAACAAGGCGGCGGGCTGCAAGAACCCCCTCATAGACACGGATTTGTGGAAGGAGGCCATTGCAAGCTGGATCGAAAAATCGGGGATCTCGGAGCGCCTGCGCCTGCGTCTTCCCGGCG
>JAKAGN010000387.1 GCA_021815525.1 Deltaproteobacteria bacterium | reverse complement strand
AAGGTGGCCACTCCGTAGCGCTGCTCGGCCCAGGCCAGAAGCTCGGGGTAGACCAGGGTGGGCGGGTTCCAGAGGGCCGCCCGGAAGCGTTCGTTGGGGACGGCCCCGCCCTCGGCGCGGATGCGTTTGGCCATGTCGAGGACGGCCTTCATGTACTCGGTTCCGCGCTTCCGGCCGGGGGAGGCCACCATGAAGATCATGTGCCCCAGGTACAGGGCCTCGCCCGCCATGGGCGCGGGCCGCTCGGTGATGAGGTCCCATATCTCCATCTGGTGCTCGGTGGCGCGGTTGCGCTCCTCGCAGATCTCCTTCAGCCGGTCCCAGTCCATGCGGCCGGGGGTGTTGGCCTCCAGCCACTTGACGGCCCGGAAAAGCTCGGCGGCGAAGTACTTCACGGCCCGCTCGCCGTAGAACTCGTAGGGCACGTCCAGGCGGAATGTTGGAACGTTCAGCTCCTTCTCGAGGACGGTGTAGCAGCTCATGCCGCCGTCGCAGGGCATGTTGGAGGTGAGGATGGCCCGCGGCCGGGGCATCTCGCCGCGTCTGGCGATCCCCATCGTGGTCTTGGGTAGGCTGCAGATGTCCGGGGGCGTGCCGGAGTTTTCGGATACGTCGATGTAGGGCTCGGCGAAATCCGAGCGTATGAGGGGCCCCATGATGCCCAATAGCTCCGCCATCCAGGGGTTTAAGCCCATTGCGTAGAGTATCTCGGGCGGGACCAGGTCCTCGTGCATGACGGTTTCGTCAAGCCTTGTGAAGACGCCCGTCAATGTGTCGGTTATGGCCCCCACGATGCGGGAAAGGGCCATGGCGCTGGCCTCCCTGTAGAGGCCCGTGCGGCCCTTCACCGACATGTCGTAGAGGGTTCCGCACTGCAGAAGCACCCGAAGCCACGGCTTTTCCTTAAGGTGCCGCAGCATGGTGAAGGGCCCCACGGTAAGGCCCATGTCGGCTATCTGCCGGTAAACCTGGGCCTTGTACATGGCCGTCTTCAAATGTAACGCGGGGCTTACCCGCACGCTTTTCAGATCGTAGATACTCATCTTGTTATCTCCGAAGGCGGCTTCACAAGCCGTCTTATTATTTAAAAGGGCCTTTCAGCCTTTTGAACGCCGCGGCCCGGGCAGGGCGATCACAAGCGATGAGCCGCAAGGCGCGCGAGCCGTCTTTTTCCTTGCTTCCGTCCCGGGCCGGAGAGACCGCCGGGAAGCGATGAGCCGCAAGGAAGACGAGCGGCCCGGAAGCGAGCGTACTTTGCGTACGTGAGCGACGCGCCGCGAAGTCTGACACCGCGGATCGCGTTTCCCGGCGGTCTCTCATTTGCCCATGCTTTCGAGGAAGGCCTGAACCCGCGTCTGGAGCTGCCCCTCGCTGCCCAGGGCGTACTCGCGCTCGAGCCTCAAGACCGGAATCCCGGCCGCTCGCAGCGCCTGGATCATGGGGCTCGCCTCCACCCCCCAGGTGTCGCAGAACTTCATGGTTTCGAGGAGCACGCCGTCGGCCCCGAACTCGGAGACCGCGGCCACTATCTCGGCCACGCGGGCGTCGAACTCCTCCATCATGCGGGGGCAGCTTATGTTGGAAAGGCTCCTGCGGGCCAGGACCGTGAGGGGGTCGCCCTCGTCGTCGATGGGGGCGAGGGCCGGGATGGAGCCTGTGCAGGTGCGGTCGCCCACCACGAGCGCGCCCGTGGACTCGATCACCCGGATGTACTGGTAGTCGTCGCAGTGGCTTCCGGCCAGCAGAAGGCGGGCGCGGTAGTCGTCTATGCCGGGGGCCTTGTCGGCGGTTTCGTAGAAGACCCTAAGGTGCGGCAGGATGAGGTCCTTGGGTGACGAGGAGCCCGCCACCAAAAGCGCCTGGAAGGTGCTGCCGCTAAGGGGCGGGTGCGGGCGCTTCCTTAGATTTCCTATGTCCCGCATGACGGCGAGGTACTCGTTGTGGGCCGCGATGGCTTTGGCGACGGCCGCGTCGTCGGTCTGAACGTTAAAGTGCTCGGCCAGGCGCTCGGCCAGCTGCGAAAGCTCCTCCCGCATCCATTCCACGGCGGCCTCGCTCCTCTTGTGGGGAACGTCCAAGATGTGGATGAACTCCGGGCGCTCCAGGTAGTCGAGGTTGTCGTAGAGGCGTCGCATGTGGTCGCATGAGGCGGCGAAGACCCAGCCGTTCATGCTCTGGAAGCTCCCCTCCAGGGCGAACTCCAGGATGGAGCGCACGTAGGAGCAGATGACGTTTGAAAGGTACGTGTCCGCCATTGGCGTGCCGGAGACGCCGGGCGCGCGCACCCTTACGCCGAAGAGCCCGTCCACGTTCAAAAGGGGCTCCGGAACGTAGGCGCAGGTGTAGGCGATGGCCTTGCGGTCGGCCTCCTGGGCCTTGTCCACCAGGGGGCTTATGGGCGCGTCCACGATGTCCTTGATGACGCGGGGAAGGCTCACGGGATGTTTCATGGTCTCCTCGTCAAAATTCCGGTGGATGAATCCTCCGCCTTGCCACAGGCGTCAGGCAAGAAGCCGGCGGGCCAGCTTTCTGGCGGCCGAAAGCGCGGGGTTCCCGGACGGAAGCTCCCAAAGGGAACGCCCGGCGCGGTCAAAGTCCCTTACCATGGGGTCCTCGGGCACCACGCCCAATAGCGGCACGCCCGGGGGGAGGTCCAGGCCCGATTCGTCCGGCACCCGGTTGGCCGCCACGGCGAGCTTTTCGGCCCCCACCATGTTCAGGATGTGTTGAACCGTGTCGCGGCCGCGGCTGGAGCCGTCCGTCACCGCCAGGACCCGCGTTACCCGGCGGGTGACCTGCCGGCTGATCTGCTCCAGGCCCGCCTCGGCGTCTATGAGGACGAAGGCAAAGGGCGTGACCAAAAGGTCTATGGCCTCCCGGAGGAGCGTGTTGGCGGGGCAGAAGCAGCCCTTCTCGTCCATGCGGCCCATTGCCAGGAGCGCGTAGCCGTCGCGCTCGACTAAGGCCTCCATGACCAGGTAGTCGAGGTCCCGGGCCAGCCGCTCCTTTTCCTTGGCGTCGCCCTTGCGGGCCGATTCGATCATGGCCTGCCTGGCCCCGGCCAGGGTCTTTCCCACCTTCTCCCCCACGGCCGAGACCAGGCCCCCGGCGGGGTCGGCGTCGATGAGAAGCAGGGGCGACACCCCCTCCTCCCGCAGCGCGCGCGCCAGCATGGCGCAAAGGGCGGTCTTCCCGACCCCGCCCTTGCCGCACACAGAAATGATGGGCTTTCCGGTATCCTCCATATTCTAACCCCTTGGAACCAAATCAAAGATAAGCGTTCATTTTTTGAACGTTCATTTCTTGAACGTTCATATTTTGAACGCTCCACCCCCAACAGCCCGTAAATAAATCATTTTCCCTTCCACGGCGTTACGAGGCCCAACCCCGTTTCTTAAGCCCCTCTTCCACGCAACAATCGTTGCCCGGTCGAATGCGAAGCCCTCATAAAAACTGCGGAGCGCGCGGAGCCATTATCGGGGGTCCGGGGGGACGTAGTCTCCCCGGCCGCCGGAGGCAGCTTTTGGAAAGGGGGGAG
>JAKAGN010000386.1 GCA_021815525.1 Deltaproteobacteria bacterium | reverse complement strand
ACCCCGGCCCCCAGGAGCCGGGCCACCACGCGCTGCATGAGGGCCGGGGCGTTCACGAAGCCTAGGATGCGGTTGGCCAGCGTCATGGCGGCCAGGAGCTTTTCCTTGTGGGCCGCCTCGGGGTGCACGGCAAGCCAGCCTATGCGTTCGCCGGGAATGGAAAGCTCCTTGGAGTAGCTGGTCGCGACGACGGCGTTCTTGAAGGAGGCGAAGAGGGGCGGCACGACGGCCCCGTCGTAGACGATGCGGCGGTAAGGCTCGTCGCTTACGACGTAAATGGCGCGGCCGAACTTCTTCTCCGCGGCCGAAACCAGCGCCGAAAGGGCGTCGAGGCTTTCCTGCGAGTAAATCTGCCCCGTGGGGTTGTTGGGGGAGTTCAGGATCACGGCCTTGGTGCGCGCCGAGAGCGCGCGCCCGAAGGCCTCGATGTCCAGGGTGAAGTCCGGCCTGGTGGGCACGGTCACAAGGACTCCGCCGTGATTTTGGGCGTAGAAGGTGTACTCGGCGAAAAAGGGCGCTGGGCAGAGCACCTCGTCGCCGGGGTCCAGCACGGCCTTCAAGACCACGTTCAGAGCCCCGGCCGCGCCGCAGGTCATGATGATCTCGTTTTCCGTAAGGGGCGCCGCAAGCTCCTTGGCGGCGTAATCCGCCACGGCCCGCCGCACGTCCGGGTAGCCGGCGTTTGGCATGTAGCCGTGAACCGCCTTGCCGCGGGTGTCGGCGCACTCCGAAAGGGCCTCGAAAAACTCCGCGGGCGGCTCCACGTTGGGGTTTCCAAGGGTGAAGTCGAAGACGTTCTCGCGGCCGTGAATCGCCGCCAGGCGCGCGCCCTCCTCGAACATCTTCCGGATCCACGAGCTTTTCTCGATGCTCTCTTCCATGGACTTGGCGATGGACATGGCGTTTTCGCCCTTTCTTTCAGTAAGGTCACCCTTCTCCGGCTGCTTCGATCCGTTTCCTTGACCCGGCCCCAGCCCCGAAGTCAAGGGGAATTTCGCGCACCCCCACCCCCCTCTCCAAAAGCGCCTCCGGCGGCCGGGGAGACTACGTCCCCCCCGGACCCCCGATAATGGCTCCGCGTTGCTGCGCAACGCTCCGCATGTTTTTGTAGGGCTTCGCATCTCAGCGCCCGAAGCCTGGAAGCTTGGGAAAATGGACTCCGCCGGGATGCCCTACTTTTGAATGCAACCTGGCATCAACGGATCAAATCCAAGCGGAAAGCCCTTGAGGCCAAGCCCCGTCCTTCGGGGGCTTGAATGCGAAGCCCTCATGGCGCCGCGGAGCGCGCGGACGCGCGCGGAGCCATAGCGGGGGTCCGGGGGCGGGCCATTTTCATGTTTTGGGCCCCCGGCCGCCGGAGGCAAGCCCTTGCTTTTTTTTGGAAAGGGGGGGAGGGGCTGTGGTATGAATCAGAGGAGACTTTTCCCCCCTCACCTCCTTTCGGGAAGCGGCATGAAACGGATACTCTACATCTCGGTGATAGGGCTTTCGGCCTTTCTTCTTTTCGTCGTGGAGCCCATGATCGCCAAGATCATCCTCCCGGAGTTCGGCGGCGGCTCCACCGTCTGGATCATGGCCCTGATCTTTTTCCAGGGCGCGCTCTTTTTCGGGTACGCGGCGAGCAACGGGCTGGCGCGGCGCGCGGGCCCGCGTTTCCGCTTCGGATTTTACGCGGCCGCCCTTCTTTTGTGCGCGGCCTTTCTGCCGGTCAGGGCGAGGCTCGTTTCCACGGGGCTCGGTCCGGGGCTGGACGTTCTCGCGCTCCTGGCGGTTTCCATCGGGCTTCCGTACCTCGTCCTTTCCACCACGAGCCCCATGGTGCAGTACTTCCTGGCGGTGGACCGGAAATCGGCCTTCTCGAACCCCTACGTGCAGTATGCGGTGTCGAACCTGGGCTCCTTCGCCGGGCTCATCTGCTACCCCCTCGTGATCGAGCCGTATCTTCCCAACAGCCGGCAGGAGACGTGGTGGAGCGTGGGCTTCGGCCTGTACGCGGTTCTGATGCTGGCGGCCGCGGCCATGCACGGCTTTTCGCGGGCGGGGGGGGAGGCCCCGGCGGTTCCGGCGGCTGACGCCGGCCCCGGTGAGCCGCCCACGGCCGCGGCGCGCGCGGGCTGGCTCACGAAGGCCGCGGTGCCCTCGGCCGCGCTTCTGGCCTTCACCCAGTACCTCACCGTGGACATCGTGAGCTTTCCGCTCCTCTGGATACTGCCCCTGTGCCTCTACCTCCTCTCCTTCGTGGCGGCGTTCCTCTTTCCCCGGCTGAACCGGCACTCCACGGCCCGGACGGCCTTCTTCCTGGTCTTCCTGGCCCTTTTCGCCCTTGCGGACCGGAGGGAGCTGGGGCTCCCCTTCGGGACCAAGATGGCGGCGGCGCTCCTGTCGCTTTTTTCCATCTGCCTGTTTTTCCACGGAAATCTCGAACGCGACAAGCCCCGGAAAAGCGACCTCACCATCTTCTACCTCTACCTTTCCCTGGGCGGCTGGCTGGGCGGGATATTCGGAGGCATCGCGGCGCCCCTGATTTTCCGCACCACCTTCGAGCTGAAGCTTGTCTTCATCGCCTCCCTCTACGGCATGATGCTTCCGCACCTTATGGCCGGCACCCGCACCTTCCGCAACCTGGTCACCGCGGCAATGGCCCTTTTCCTGGCGCTCTCCTACGCGAGCCAGGAGATTCTCCTGGAGCGGCCCACCATCCGCGCCGCCCGGAGCTTCTACGGCACCTACCGGGTGATGGACTTCGAGAGGGTGCCGGGCAAATGGGCCGCGGCCAAGCTCCTCGTCATGGGCACCACCCGTCACGGCGGCGAGGAGCGCGACGCCGCGGGACGCCTCATCCCCATGGCCTACTACCACGAGCGGACCGGCGTGGGGCTCGCCATCCGCTCGCGGCCGGACCTCAAGCACGTGGGCGTGGTGGGCCTGGGCACCGGGGTCCTGGCCCTCTACGGAAAGCCCGGCCAGACCTACGATTTTTACGAGATCGACCCCCTGGTGAAGAACCTCGCCCAAACCTCCTTCAAAAACCTGGCCGAAAGCCGCGCCAAGGTCCGCGTCATCCTGGGGGACGCACGCCTCTCGCTCCGCTCGGCCCCGGACCGCTTCTACGACATCCTGGTCCTGGACGCCTTCACGAGCGGCGCGGTGCCCACGCACCTCCTGACGGTGGAGGCCATGACGGAGTTCAGCCGCAAGGTGAAGGACGACGGCCTGATCCTGGTCCACATCTCCAACCGCTTCGTGGACCTCCTGCCGGTCCTGGCCTGCGACGCCCGGAGCCTGGGGTTCCTCCTGGCCCACCACGAAAGCCCGGCCAACGATTACTTCCACCTCTACGGCAGCCACTGGGCCGCGCTGGCCAAAAAACCCGAGGCCCTCATGCCTCTCCTTCGCACCGACCCCAGCCGCTGGCTCCCGGCCCGCACCACCCCCGTCTGCTTCACGGACGACTTCTCGCACCTTTTCTCCCTCATACACCTGTAAGAGGCGGGAAGGACCGTGGGGGAGGGGGGAGAACCTTTTCTATGAAAAGGTTCTCCC
>JAKAGN010000385.1 GCA_021815525.1 Deltaproteobacteria bacterium | reverse complement strand
GGAACCCTTTTCTGCGAAAAGGGTTTCCCCTCCCCCCGCACCCCCCTCCCTTTCCCAAAAGAAAAGCAAAAGCGCCGCAGGCTTCCGGGGAGGCTACGCCTCCCCCGGACCCCCGCTATGGCTCCGCGTTGCGAAGCCCCGCTCCGCGCAATCTTGGAGGGCTTCGCATTCAAGCGCCCGAAGCCCGGAAGCTTGGAAAAGTGGACCAAGTTCAGAGATGACAAGGCACTGATGCCATATGCCGAGCTAAAAATGTGTAATTTCTTGGTGTTGGAAGCGTTCAAAAATTGAACGTTCAAAAAATGAACGCTTCCGTGGCCATAGGCGGCCAAAAGGACCGAAGCGTTCATTTTTTGAACGCTATAGAGATAACTATCTTTAATATATATGTTTTATTGCTCTCATCCGCCCTGAAGCCGGCACTTTGGCCCCTCTTCCGCCTAAGTGCCGCCGGGCGCTTTAATGCGAAGCCCTGGAAAACCTGCGCGGAGCCATAGCGGGGGTCCGGGGGCGGTTTGCGTCCCCGGTCATTTTGGGAAAGGGAGGGAGGGGGTGCGGGGGAGGGAGGGAAAACCCTTTTGAAAAAAGGGTGTTCCCCCTCTCCCCCGCGGATATTCCTCCAAAAACAAAATGGCCCCCGGCCGAAGGCCGGGGGCCATTTTGTTTTTGTTTGGCTTGGTGGGGCGCTTTTGGGCCTAGTGGATCCAGGCCAGGAAGCCGGCCACCCACTCGGCCGCCAGCGGGAAGAGGTTTTCGGAGTAGATGCGGGAGAGTATCTTGGTGTTGGGGGCCAGCACCGTGCCGAGATTATCGGTGGAGCGCACGCGGCGGAACTTGTCCACCTTGAAGACGGCCGGCACCATGCCGTTTCCGGCGGTGGAGGGGGAGTAGGTGTCGATGCCGCCGTCGATGTTTTCCAGGTAGAAGTAGCCGGTGTCGCTGGGGGCGGCCCACCAGTCGGGATTCATGCCGATGCCCCAGCCGATCCAGTTGTAGCCCACCTGGTCGATGATCCAGGCGTCGTTGGTGAACCAGCCGCCGTCGTCGTAGCGCAGGCCGCCGTTGGCGTAGGGGAACATGCGTTTGAGCTCGCTGTCGGGCTGGTAGTTGCCTTCCTTCTTGACCAGGGTTCCGCCGTAGAAGGTGGTCATGTAGTAGGTACGCCAGGCCACGTTACGGATGAAGTTGCCGGAGTTGTCGGTGGTCATGGCCGGGTGGGGAAGGCCTGTCTGGGCCGCGAGGCCGTCGGTGGAGGGCTTGCGGGCCTTGGTGACGGTGTAGGCCACCGTTGAGTACCAGTGGGAGGCGAACTCCTCCATGTCGTCGCCGGTGCCGTGGAAGTCGGCGTTGGCGTGGGCCGGGGAGGACATGTCCTCTATAAGATGGCAGAAGCGGCCGATCTGGAACCAGCGGTTGGAGGCGGCGGAGATGTCGCTGAAGACCGTGCCCGAGTAGTTGTAGGCGTTGGTGAAGTCGGGGCAGTCATACCAGGAGACGCCGGTCTTGGGGTCGTAGCCGTGGCTTTTCCAGGAAAGCAGCGGCACCCGTGAGTCCTGGCTGGATCCCCACACGGAGGTGTCCCAGTCGGCGGAAAGGCCGTAGTCTTCCTTGACCGAGCCTTCGTCGATGTAGGTGAGCTGCGGGCTCACGGGGTTGGCGCCGTGGACGTGGCTCGAAAGGTAGCCGTAGGCGGCCGGGTTCACGGCCACAAGGTACTGCACGGCCCGGACGGTGAGGGACGGGTGGGTCACGGTGTTGTCCCAGGCGAGGGCCGGGGCGGTGAAGAGGGCCAGGGCGCAGGCGGCCAGGATGATCTTCTTTGCGATTGCCTTTTTCATCTTTCAAGACCTTTCAAGGAAAGGATGGAATCTGTTCGGTCGGGGTCCCTGCCGTGCTCCGTCTTCCTACCGGGCGACCTTCATGCGGAGCCGGGCCGCGCGGCGCAGGTGCTGGTAGTCCGGCGCGGTCAAGCCCGACATGTCCTTCAGGGCCTGCCTGGCTTCGGCGGTGTTCATCCGCTTGAGGCTCATGGTGCCCCACTGCACGAAGTCGGCGGCGCCGAAGTTCCGCATGATCTCCTGCTTGATGAAGGCCGCGCGGCTCGCCTCGGGCTGCCCGTGGGCCTTGATCTGGGAGAGGGCCAGCATGGCGGCCTGGCGGATCACCCGGTGCTCCTGGGGAATGGTGAAGGAGGAAAGGTCGGCGGTGGACGTGGACGAGCCGATGAGGCCCAGGGCCCGGATGGCGGCCAGCCGCACGTTGGGGTCGGCGGAGTCGAGGGCCGCGGTCACCAGGGCCTTGCCGTCCTGCCGGCCCAGGAGGCCCAGGGAGCCGGCCGCGTAGATGCGCACCAGGAGGCTGTTCTTGGCGTTGTTGAGCTCGGCGGTGAGAAGGGGAATGGCCTTCTTGTCGCCCACGAGCCCCAGGCCCACGATGACGGCCTTCTTGCGCTCGACGAAAAGGGCGTCGGGGCTCTTGTTCACGAGGGCCAGGGTGTCGGCCAGTATCTTGTAGGCCGAAGCTCCCCCCATGCGGGCGATGGCCCGGGCCGCGTTGTTGACGGCGCTCACGTCGGTGGAGGTCCGCAGTATCTGGGTAAGGAGCGGAAGGGCCGCCACCGCGTTCTGGTCGCCCAGAAGCTGGATGGCGGTGGCCCGGGCCCGGTGGTGCGCTAGCGCCGCGGCGGGATCGGCCGGAGCATCCTGCCCGGCGATGGCCATGAGCTCGGGAATGGCCGCAGCGCCCTGGTCCACGATGGCTTCGAGGGCGTCTTCGTAGGCATTGTAGCTGGTGAAGGTGTCCTTGAGCCGCGACACCGGAGAGCCGGCGAAGGCCACGGCGGGCAGAACCAGGAGAAGGGCCAGTATAACGACCGTTTTTGCGGGGTTTTTCTTCATCATGGGGTTCGTCCTTCCGTTTAATCCGTTATGTGGTGAGGCGTTTTTTCCGATTTCCAACTTTTGATCCCATGATAACTCCAAAAACGCGCGCGATGGAATCGAGACAAAAGCTGCTTTTGGTTTGATGGCCGGAAGGGGGGAGGGGGATGGGAATTTAATGCCAGGGCATGAGGAATATCTCGAACGAAGTTGGCCTTTCGGAAGACTTCCATTTGAAATTATTAGATTTTAAATATGTCAGTCCAAGGCCGTTTTTTTCCCTCCACGACGCGGCGCGGCGTAAATGGGGCCATCACCCCCTAATCGGCGTCATACTTTTTTTCGTTCGGGAAGGAGGAGCTTACGGGGCGGGCGGCGGCGGCACATGGCCGTGGGTGGCCCCGGCAACGAGTTGCCGGGGCCTTCGGACAAGAGGTCTTTTACCTGCTCTGTTTTCAACACGTTAGCAAAGGACCTCTTGCGCTACGCGCCCCGGCAACGAGTTGCCGGGGCCACCCTGCGTCCCAGCGGGTTTGAGGGCGATGAGATGCGCGAAGCTTGGCCGGCCGCAGGTCGCGCCTGATCTCGTCCTGCTCCGCGTCCCAGCGGGTTTGAGGGCGATGAGATGCAAGGAAGGCCGGTTTGGGCGGGGAGGAATAGTATG
>JAKAGN010000384.1 GCA_021815525.1 Deltaproteobacteria bacterium | reverse complement strand
AAGGTTTTCCCCCTCCCCTCCCCCCGCGGATCTTCTCTCGGGTTCTTATCCTATGGAAAAAGCCGCGGGCTCGAAGCGCTCCTCCTTGCAGGAGGGGCAGCGGCTGGGCTTGGCCAGCTTCGAGCGGGACGCGAAGGTGAAACCGCAGCCCTTGCAGCGCCAGGGCGAGATCAAGAGGCGCGAGCCC
The DNA here is from genome assembly GCA_021815525.1 of Deltaproteobacteria bacterium. Lineage (GTDB taxonomy): Bacteria > Desulfobacterota > Desulfobacteria > Desulfobacterales > Desulfatibacillaceae > JACRLG01. The sequence continues at coordinate 3,370 of JAKAGN010000384.1, read as the reverse complement.
CTCCCCGCCGCCGAGCGAAAGATGTGATCGAGGTGCCGGAACACCTCCTTTTCGGGCACCGAAAGCGCCCGGGAAATGTCCCGGGCCGTTGCCGGACCCTGCCTCAGGAACTCCTCCATCTGACGTCTCACGGTCGCCTGTTCCATGGGCCCCCTTGTCCGCCGGACCGCGTTCCGCCCGGATCGCGTCCGGCCTTCGCTGGGTTTTTCCGACTCTTCCCCTTTCGTTTTTCCTTGGGTCCATCATATCATTTTCGGGGGGAGGCAAGCTTAAAAAAATCGGGTGCGGAGACCGGGCAAGCCACGGTAAGCATATGGCCTCGCGGCTTGCGAAGCCGGGGGGGTCAGCGGCAGCGGCCCTGGGCGCGGGCGCCCTGGAGGAAGAGGCATTCGCCCATGTCGCAGGCCTTCTTGAGGTCTTTGCAGCCTTGTCCGTCCTCGTTCATGATGAGGTAGGCGAAGCCGCGGGCGGCCCAGGCCCGGGTGAAGCCGGGCCGGAGGGTGATGGCTTGGGAGAAGTCCTTCACGGCAAGGTCGGGCCGCCCCATCTCGCCGAAGGCCACGCCCCTGTCCTGGTGGAGGTCCGCGTCGTCGGGGGCAAGGGAGATGGCCTGGGTGTAGTCGGAAATGGCCTCCTGGTAGCGGCCCTGGGAGAGGTTCACGAGGCCCCGGCAGCCGAAGGCGTCGGCGTAGCCCGGGTCCAGGCGGGCGGCGCCGGAGTAATATTCCAGGGCCTTTTGGGGATCCTTGCTCTTGCCGCCCTTCAGGAAGACGTCGTGGGCCATGAACATCAGGGACACGGCGGCGAGCTGGGTGGCGCACTGCGCATAGGCCGACTTCAGAATCTGGACGGCCTGGCCGCTCCGGGGCTCGGGGAGCGCCGCCAGCTGGCTTTCCACGTCCTCGACGCGGGAAAGGAGCAGCCGCTCGCGCTCGGCCACCTTGCGGTAGCGGCCGAAGAGCACGGGGTCGGACAGCACGGCGCGGGCGGTTTTCCTGGCCTCGCCCTCGCCGATCTTGATGGAGAGTATCATCCTGTTGGCGCCGCTCTCCCCCTGCCCCCGGGCGTGGACCGTAACCACGGCCGCGGCCAGGGCCGGAAGCATCCCGGAATCGGGCCTTTTCTCCTTGACCTCGGGAAAAGCGGCGAGCCAGGCGCCCGCGTCAGAAAGTATGTTCCGGCGGGCCCGGGCCAGCGCCACCACGTCCTCGTCCTTTTGTTCGAACACGCCCGAACGCGAGGGCGTCACCTCCCGGGTGAAGCTGCGGTTGCCCGCCAGGGCCGGGAGGGGCGCGGCGGCGAGAAGGGAAAGCAGCAGGAATAATGCGGAAAAACGGAAACGCACGATTTGCTCCCGTAACAGCCTGTTGAAAAAGGCTCGAATTGCAGCCTGGATAAAAACGATGAGCTGCAAGGCGCGCGAAAAACCAATGAGGGAGCGTACTGTTCGTACGTGACCGAAATTGGTTTTGAAGCGCAACACAGCAGATCGCGTTTTTAGACAGGCTGGTAAGGAACGAGAAGGCCGGAACCCGCCCCGTTGATGGCGCGGCCGCCCGGAAAAGTCTACTCGCCGACGCGCGGGTCGTATTGCAGCTTGAGGCGCGAAAAGGGCCGCTTTGTCCTGCCCTGGACGGGGGCTTGCTCCTGCCCCGCCACCGGCGGATTTGAATCGGCCTGGCCCTGCCCCGCTTCCGGCGCCTGCACTTGCTCAGGGGTCGGCGCCTGCTCCTGCCCGGGATTCGCTACCGATTCCGAAGGCCGGCTTTCCGTCGCAAGCCCTCCCGCCGATTTTTCCGGCGAATGAAACTCGTTAAAGAGGAAAATGGACGCAACGGCCACGACCGATATTGCAACGGTCGAGCTTACAGCGATTTTGATCCAGTAGATGACCTTTGGCCAAATTCCAAGCTCCGCTTTCTTTTTGATCAGGTCCTTCGCCTTGAAAAAAGACAGGGCCAGAATTATAACGCTTGCCGGATATAATATAAAAACCAGAAGAGACAGCGATCCCGTCGAACAGTGACGATCCTGCGAAAAGTACAGGTCGTGCAGGATGATTGACGAAAGATACAAATAAAATATTGAAAGAAACCAATCGATGAATGTTTTCGCATGTCTCATCAGAGGGTGAATCCTTTCGCTTTACTCCGTTATCTTGGTTATGCCGACCCAGGCCTTTCCTGGGGGCGTGCGCAGCAAGGCCAACGATCGCGCCATGTAGACGTCCACCACGCGGTCGAAGGGCGTCAGGCTTTTCAGCTTCTCGAAGATGCGCAGGGCCTTCTCGAACTCCCGGGCCCGGTACTGGGCGACGCCCTCCTGGAAGGCGGAAAGGCACTGGCACTTGGCGGCCCGCACGCCGTCGGGATCGGCGTTTAAGACCTCCAGCACGGAAAAGCTGCGATCCATGCCTGGAAACTCCACGAGGTCCACCTCCCGGAAGGTGAACAGGGAGCGGTTCTTGAGGGAGGAGACGAAGCGGTCGGAGACGGCGATCTTGATGCCCATGCGCTTGGTGAGTCGTTCCAGGCGGGTGGCCGCGGTGACGGCCTCGCCGAAAACCGTGGAGATGAGACCCGAATCGAAGCCTATGACCCCGAAGGTGACGGGCCCCACGCACAGGCCCATGCCAGCGGCCACGGGCAGCTGAAGGGCGTCTTCCCTTTTCCTGGAGAAGTCCCCCACGGTCTTCTGGATTTCCACGGCGGCCTTGAGGGCGTTGTCGGCCTCGCCGGTCCTCGACTCGGGAAAGAGGATGAGCTGGCCGTCGCCCAGCCACTGGGCCACGAAGCCGCCGTGCTTCGGCACCACGGGCCGTATGCACTGGACGTACTGGGTGAGGAAGCCCACGTTCTGGCGCGGGTTCATGGAGCCGGCGTGCTCCGAAAAGGAGCGGATGTCGGAGAAGAGCACCGCCATGCGCTCGTGGCAGGCGTCTCCGGGCTCCAGGGGGAAGCCGTGCTCCTTTCCGAAGCAGTTCATGAGGCTTTCCGGCAGGCCCAGCTCCCGGGCCGCGTCGCAGGCGGCCTGCTCCGCCGGGGCAGCCTTCGAGGGGGGGGGCGGCTCCGGCGGGATTTCAAGGCTGCCGGCGGCGAGGCCTATGGAGAAAGGCTCCGACGGGGCCGTCATGGTTTCCGGCGTTATGGCGGCCCTGAGCGACTCCAGCTTGCGGGCCGTCTCTATGGCAAGGCCCGCCTGGCCCCCCAGGAGCGTGATGAGCCGCATGTCGGAGGGCTTGTAGTTCATTGGCTTGGCCGACGACACGTTGACGGCGCCTATGATCCGGTCCTTCACCATGATGGGGGCGCAGATGAGGGAGCTTATCTTGTAGGAGCCCGGCACGAAGCGGGCGTCGGCGGGCGCGTCG
>JAKAGN010000383.1 GCA_021815525.1 Deltaproteobacteria bacterium | reverse complement strand
TTCCGATCTGGGTGTGCTCCGCACACGCCGCGCGGTTTTGGAGGGCTTCGCAGGGTTCCACCAGCCGGACGGAAAGCTGGAAAAACCAAGAAATCCGAATAAATATTCCCCATGCCGGTTTTCGCGTTGACCAATGAGATAGCCTTTCCCCACCCGTCCCTGGCCACGCCGCAGGGGCTTCTGGCCGTGGGCGGGGACCTCTCCCCGGAAAGGCTGCTCCTGGCCTACCGCATGGGGATCTTCCCCTGGTACAACGAGGGCGACCCCATCCTGTGGTGGAGCCCATCCCCCCGCCTGATTCTCTATCCCGCCGATATCCACGCATCCAGAAGCCTTCTTAGAAGCATCCGCAGGGAGAGCTTTTCCGTGACCTTCGACCAGGATTTCGGAGGCGTCATCCGGGCCTGCGCGGCGGCGCGCCGCAGGGACGAGGGCACCTGGCTTCTGCCGGAGATGATCGAGGCCTACGAGAGGCTCCACCACATGGGCTACGCCCACAGCGTGGAAACGCGGAAGGACGGCGAGCTTTCGGGCGGGCTTTACGGCATAAGCCTGGGGCGTTGCTTTTTCGGCGAATCCATGTTTTTCTGTCGGCCCGACGCATCGAAAACCGCACTCGTGGCTCTCGCGGCGTTTCTTTCGTCGCGGGGCTTTTCCTTCATAGACTGCCAGCAGAACACGGCGCACCTAAGGCGCATGGGCGCGCGGCCGGTTTCGCGCAGGCGCTTCCTGGAACTTTTGAACGAGGCCGTAAAGGCTCCCACCCTTAAAGGGAACTGGGGCCGCATGGAAGGGTGAAAAAGCGCATGGAACACGCGGATTGCATCTTCTGCCAGATCGTCTCGGGAAAAAGCCCCGCCGAGTTTCTCCTCCGCGCAAGCGGCCTCGTGGTCTTCAAGGACATAAGGCCCCTTGCCCCCGTTCATCTTCTGATCGTCCCGGAAAAGCACATAAGGAGCATAAACGACCTAACTCCCGAGGATCACGACCTTTTGGCCCGGATGGTCTTCACCGGAAAAGACATGGCCAGGCTCATGGGAACCCACGAGACCGGCTACAACCTTCTCTACAACGTGGAATGGGGCGGCGGCCAGCGGGTCTTCCACCTCCACATGCATCTTCTGGGCGGGTGGAAGGAAACCCGCGGGGAACATGCGCCCCGCTGACAGCCTGCCTAAAAACGCGAACTGCTGCGTTACGCTTCAAAGCCGATTTCGGTCACGTACGGAAAAGTACGCTCCCTCATCGGCTTCTTGCGCGCCTTGCATTTCATCGTTTTTATGCAGGCTGTGGCCGGACTTTTTCAACGGGCCGTGACCCGACTTTTTTCGGCAAGTTACCGACAGTACAAATAAGCAGGATATGTCTTCGATTGTCGCAAGCCACGGAGAGGCGAGCGGAAAACGATGAGATGCAAGGAAGGCGAACGGCGCGGGAGGGAGCGTGCTGTTCGCACGTGACCGACTCGCGCCGCGAAGCCTGACGCCGCAGGTCGCGTTTTCCGTTCGCCGCTAGGAATGATTGATAATACTAGCCATGTAGCCCGCTCCAAAGCCGTTGTCGATGTTCATGACAGCGACATTGGAGGCGCAGGAGTTGAGCATCGCAAGGAGCGCCGTGACGCCTCCGAAGGAGGCCCCGTAGCCCACGGAGGTGGGCACGGCCAGGACGGGCTTTGGAAAGAGCCCGGCGATGACCGATGGAAGCGCGCCCTCCATGCCCGCCACGGCGATGATGACCGTGGCGCGGGAGAGGGTCTCGCGGTGGGCCAGGAGGCGATGAAGGCCCGCCACGCCAACGTCCGCGATCTCGTCCACCTCGTTTCCCATCACGCGGGCCGTAAGCGCGGCTTCGCGGGCAACCGGGCGGTCCGAGGTGCCGGCCGACACGACCGCTATGGGGCCGCGGCCGGTCTTGGGAAGGGGCGCGGGCTCGAAGGTTACCAAGCGCGCGTCGGCGTGGTAGACGGCCTGCGGGAAGCGCTCCGTCACGGCGCGGCCCTTGTCGGCCGAGATGCGGGTGGCAAGGATCACGTCGCCCGCGGCCGTCATGCGCTCCATTATGGCGAGAATCTGCTCCGCCGTCTTGCCTTCGCCGTAGATGACCTCGGGAAAGCCCTTCCGGAGCGAGCGGTGATGATCGACGCAGGCGAAGCCCAGGTCCTCGAAAAAGATGGTTTCAAGGCGCTCCGCGGCGTGCTCCGGCGAAGCTTCGCCGGCGGCCACGGCCTCCATCAGCGCTTTCAGCTGGTCCCGGGTCATTCCTTGTCTCCTCTCGAAAAGCGGCTCCGAAACGGCCCGGAATCTATCGGCATTTCATACGCCCGTCAACTCAAAGATAGGATCGGAACCAAGCCATGAACGTAAACGGCAAACCCTATCGCGCCATCTGGCCGGACCCCGACGACCCGGCGGTGGTTAAAATCATAGACCAGAAGGTCCTGCCGCACCGCTTCGAGCTTATCGGGCTTCGCACCATGGAGGAAGCCGTGGCCGCCATCAAGGACATGACGGTTCGGGGCGCGCCGCTTATCGGCGCAACCGGGGCCTGGGCCGTGTACCTGGCCCTGGTGAACCGCCCGGCCACGGGCGACGCCCCGGCCTTTTTCGAGGCCGCCTGCCGCACGGTGGCCAACGCGCGCCCCACGGCCGTGAACCTCGCATGGGCCGTGGAGAAGGTGAAGGCCGTGGTCTTGAAGGAAAAGGACGTTTCGGCGTGGCGCGCCACCGCCTTTGACGAGGCCGCGCGCATCACCGACCTCGAGGTGGAAAACTGCCGCCGGATCGGCTTGCACGGCCTGCCCTTGATCGAGGCCATCCGCGCCAAAAAGGGCGGCGACGCGGTGAACGTCCTCACCCACTGCAACGCCGGGTGGCTCGCCTGCGTTGACCACGGCACCGCCACCGCCCCCATGTACGCGGCCCACGACAAAGGCATCCCCATCCACGTGTGGGTGGACGAGACCCGGCCCCTCAATCAGGGCGCGCGCCTCACGGCCTTCGAGCTTCTGGGCCACGGCGTGCCCCACACCGTGATCACCGACAACGCCGGCGGGCACCTGATGCAGCACGGCATGGTGGACATCGTGATCGTGGGCTCGGACCGCACAACCGCCACCGGCGACGTGGCCAACAAGGTGGGCACCTACTTGAAGGCCCTGGCCGCCCGCGACAACAACGTGCCCTTCTACGTGGCGCTGCCCTCCTCCACCATAGACTGGACCATGAAAGACGGCGTGGCCGAAATCCCCATCGAGGAACGCGACCCCATGGAGGTCCGCTCCGTCTGGGGCCTCACCGGCTCGGACGGGACCCTTGCCGTGAAGGTGCCCCCCGAAAAGAGCCCCTGCGCCAACTTCGCCTTCGACGTGACCCCAGGCCGCCTGGTGACCGGCCTCATAACCGAACGCGGCGTATGCCCCGCCACCCGCTCGGGCATCGCGGGACTGTTTCCGGATTTGGTGAAGGCGTGAGGGAAAGGATTCGTGGGGGGAGGGGAAGGGAAAACCTTTTATGAATAAAAGGTTCTTCCCTTCCCCTCCCCCCGCGCCCCCCTCCCCTACCCTTTCCAAAACACTTTC